>DATLIL010000839.1:0-14238 GCA_035539475.1 Polyangiaceae bacterium | reverse complement strand
AAAGACGGGCAGCTGCAACGACGGTAGCGCCTGCACCACTGACGACAGCTGCGTGGCGGGCGAGTGCGTGGGCGTCGCCGTGGTCTGCGACGACGGTAACTTCTGCACCGCCGACGGCTGCGACGACGAGGCGGGCTGCGTCTACACCAGCAAGGCCCAGGACTCGCCTTGCGACGACGGCAACACCTGCTCGCCCACCAGCGCCTGCCGCGACATGGATTCGATGGGAAACACCCTCGACCCGCGGCAGTGTGTGGCCACCTCCGGTCTCGACTGCAACGACAACGATCCGTGCACCAGCGATGCTTGCGAGGAGAACGGCGCTGGTCCTGACGATGACACCTGCCAGGATCCGCGCGAGCCGATCAACGAGGGCGGCGGCTGCTCGAACACGCTTTGCATGACGGGCCAGACCTGCGCGGCGGGCGCGTGTCAGGGCGGCATGGCGCTCGACTGCGACGACGCCAACACTTGCACCGCGGACGGCTGTGAGCCCGCCATGGGCTGCACGCACGCCCCGGTCGACGAGACCTGCAACGACGGCAACCCGTGCACGCTGGACGACGCCTGCAGTAACGGCGAGTGCGCTGGCCTCGACGTCGAGTGTGCCCCGCTCGACTCTTGCCACCAGGCGGGCTCGTGCGACGCCTCGACCGGCACTTGCTCCGATCCGCGCAAGCCCGACGGTTCAACCTGCGGCAACTCCGGTCGTTGCCAGACCGGCTCGTGCATCGACGCCGTGAACGAGGGCGGCGCCGGCGGCGAGCCTGGCGGCCCAGTCGCCAGCGGTGGCGACGATAGCCCTGGAGCCGGCACCAGCGGCAGCGGCGCGAGCGCGCCGCCCGACGGCGGTGTGTTCGTTCGCGATCCGGGCGGCTGCGCCTGCGCGGTGCCGGGCGAGCCCCGGGGCAGTCGAGGTCTTCGCACGTTGGCTCTGGTGTTCGCCGCCTTCGCGGGACTTCTCCGCCGTCGTCGCGGGCGAAGCGCCGCAATCACTGGGTCGTGAACGGGCGGGAATCGCTCGAAGTGGCGATCCTGTCCGACAGCACCATGTCCGTACGCCAGTAGCGGTCCTCCCAGACGAGCACCTCGTCCATCGTAGTGGCTGGACCGCGAGTGATGATGCTCCAGGCGCCTGCCGTAGCAGCCGGCAACGCCAGCCCGTAGGTGGAGAGATCGGGGATGGTCGTCGAGCTTTCTGTCGTGTAGCGGAAGATCGTCCAGTCCCCGATGTCGAACCTCACCCTGGTAACTGTCTCGGCCGGAGCAGGTGTCCAGCTGAAGGAAGTCGCCAGCGTGACTCCGGTGGCGGCGTCGACTGGCAGAAGGGGATCGCCGGCTCCGGCAAGACCAGATCGAGATCCCCGGTGGCGGGTACCGGGCGGCGCCGTTCAGTGCCATGCCCGTTGATGAAGGAGTGTGCGTATACGCTCATGGGCAGACTCACGGCTTCGGGAACGAAGCACGAGAAGTCAGGCGGCGTGACGTCCCAGGAAAACCATTCATCGCCCACGTACAGACGAATCGTCGGGTCCATCCCGTTGGGACCAGTGAGCGTTCCGTTCAGCGTCCGCTGACCAGGGTCGCTGAGCGCCAGATTGGTGGCCGCCACTGAGCCGTCCTCGTTGCCAATGACTCCACCGTCGTTGATCGTGATGGCCTTCTCGGCGTAACCCAAGAAGGTGACGGGGCCGGTGCCCGTCTCGTCCCATTGAATACTGTACAGCTTGCCGGACACGGTCTCGTCGGCATCCCACACGAGATCGAGCGTGTAGGTGCCATCGCTGGCTGATCCCCAGTCCAATCCCTGCCCGCATCGGAGATGAAGCGCGTGGTGGTAGTGGTGTTTACGGGAGTGGGGAAGCCGATCCCACCCGACACCTGCCCCGCGACGGTCGCGCTACGAGTCATGCCGTCCCCGCCGTAGAATTGGATGGTGGGTGACCGCGTCGTCACGCCGTCCATGATCATCGCGAACTTCGAATCGCTGTAGATCAGGATGAGTTCGGATTCAGCGTCGACGTCGGGCACCGTGAACTTGCCGTAGGTATCGGGGGCGGTCACCACACCGTCGACCACGACGGCGACGCCGGCGGCCGGCGCGAAGCCGACATCGAGCACGATGCCGTGCACCGGCGCGCCCGTGCCGATGCTACCTCCAGCGCCACCGTCCCCGCTCAGTTGCCCGCCGGCTCCGCCCTGCGGCTCGTCGCTGCCGCCGGAACCGCTCGCCCCCGCCGTTGCCGCCTCTTCTCCGCCCGCGCCGGCGTTGCCCGCCGCGCTCGCGCCTCCCGAACCGCCGTGGCCGTCGTCACCCGCCGCGCCCATTGGCTGCCCGCCTTCGCCGCCGCCGCTGTCCCTCCCACCGCCGGCAGTGCCACCGCCAGCCGTACCGCCGCCAGCCGTTTCCGCCGCCAGCCGTACCGCCGCCAGCCGTACCGCCGCCAGCCTGTCCGGCGCTCGCCCGGGGAGGATCCTTGTCCTCTTCGCCGCAAGCGAACACAGCCAGAACAGAGACCAACACACCCAGGCCAACCGTTCTCATGCGATCCTCCGGAAGCGAGGCTGCACGAGCGCGCGGACGCCGCAAATCCGCGCTTAGAGGAACTCGCCGGGCTCGCTGTCGACGAAGTAGACGAGCTCGAGGCGCAGCCCTTCGGGGCCCTCGAAATAGGCAGCGTAGTAACCAGCGCCGTATTCGGGGAAAGCCTTGGGCCCGGACAGCAACGAGAGACCGTTGTCCTTCGCCCAGCGTCCGAACTTGTCGACCTCTGCCGGGCTGCGCGCGGAGAAAGCGATGTGCTGCAGCGAGCCGGGCACTGCCCCCTCGCCGAGCGCGTAGAGATAGAAGCGCGTGCCCCGTCCACGCCAGCCGGCGACGGCCTCCGTGGTCATCTCTTTCTCCAGGCCGAGAAACCCGGTGAAGAGTCGGTCGAAGAAGGGTTCGGCTGCCTTCGGATCCCGAAGCGCAATGCCGAGGTGGTGCAGAACCGAGTTCATCATCACGAAAGACCCGAGGAAGGGGGCGCAGTCTTACACGGCCCTCCCCTTCCTTCTACAGCCTTGAAGCGGTCGGCTTACCGGCACACTGGACGGGCGAAGACGAAACCGGCGGGAAATGGGCCCTCACAGCGCCGTCGCCGATCACCGACATCACAGCACCCAAGAATTCGGGAACCCGCCCGCGAGAGCCGCTGTCAGTACCTCCGTCGGTCACACTGACGGTCCTGCTCGCGGCAAACCGCGGCAAGGGCGAGCTCGAAGGTTCGTGAGAACCCGGTGAGCTCGCGCGACGCCGCGCGGCGATGGGCGCCGAGCGCACGAGCACCCGCAGTGTGCCTTCCAACCCGGACGCGTGGCGTTTGCCTCACGACGCTCGCTGTCCATCCAAAGGCTCGAAAGGAAACTTCGTCATGGCTCAACCCGCATACAACTACGATTTCTCTGCTCCATTCAAGTCTCACGCCGACGCGCTGTCTGGCTTTCGCGCGCAAGAGGCGGCTCCCGCCGTCGCGGTCGAGACGTTGCCGGTCGATCGCGATCAGCGCGTCGGCTTCGTGCTCAAGAAGAGCGCGCCTGCGCTGGCGCCTAGCGAGGTCGAGCAAGCGGGCGTCGACGCGCTCGAGATCACCGTGCTCTGGGGCGCCAACGTGCTCCACGTCGCGCACCTGACGCCGCCCCGCAGCTTCACCGTCGGCGAGATCGCGGGCGCCGACTTCCTGCTGCCGCAGGACAAGATCGGCTGCGACAGGCTGACGCTGGTCAGCGTCGAGGGCGGCAGCGTGTCGCTGATCGTGCCGGCGAACGCCAGCGGCCAGATCACGCACGGCGAGACCAGGACCGACCTCGCGGCGCTGCGCGACGGCGCCGAAGCCTCGGCCGAGCTGCCCGGCGCGCGGCGCATTCCGCTCGGCGCTGGTACGTGCGCGGAGCTCCGCATCGGTGACTTCCAGTTCCGCGTGGGCGTGGTCACCGCCGGCAAGCCCACCAAACACGGCATCGGCGCGGCCTGGGATCGCACCGTGGCAGCCTACTTCGGCGGCGCCTTCTTCGTTCACGCGGCGCTGATGGCGGGCCTGGCGGCGTTCGTCCCCGGCTACGGCCTGAACGACGACGAGGGCATGGACAAGGAGCGCCTCTACGTCATGCAGTCGTACCTCGACACGGCCGCCGAGCGCGAAGAGCTGAAGAAGGAGACGCAGCAGGACGGCCCGAAGAACGACGAGGGCGGCACCGGCGAGCGGGCACAGGGCGACGAGGGCCAGATGGGCAAGGCCACGGCCAAGACCACCAACGCGCGCTGGGCGATCAAGGGCGACAAGAACAACCCCGACCCGCACATGTCCCGCGCCGAGGCGCTGCGCGAGGCGCAGACCTTCGGCATGATCGGCCTGATCAACACCGGGCTCGCCGGTGATCCCAACGCGCCCACCGCGCCGTGGGGCCGTGACACCTCGTCGGGCCTCGACGCCATCAGCGCTCAGGGCAACATGTGGGGCGACACGATCGGCGAGGCTTTCGGCAAGGGCGGCCTGGGTCTCACCGGCCTCGGCGAGGGCGGCGGCGGTCGCGGCCTCGGTATCGGCCTCGGCGAGATCGGCTTCGGTCACGGCGCGGGCCTGAGCCACGGCGACGGCTTCGGCAAAGGCGTCGGCCGGCTCAACGGCACGCGCGAATCCAAGGGCGCCCCCCAGGTCCGTCCTGCGGTAACCACCGTCAGCGGCAGGCTGCCCTCCGAGGTGATCCAGCGCATCGTGCGCCAGAACTTCGGTCGCTTCCGCATGTGCTACCAGCAGGGCCTCACGAAGAACCCGAACCTCGAAGGTCGCGTGACGGCGCGCTTCGTGATCGACAACACGGGTGCAGTCTCGCAGGTGATGGCGGGCTCATCGGACCTGCCGGACTCGACCGTGAAGAGCTGCGTGCTCTCGGCCTTCTACGGCCTGAGCTTCCCGGCCCCCGATGGCGGTATCGTCACGGTGAGCTACCCGATCATGTTCGCGCCTGGCTGATGGGCGGCCGGGAGTATCACTCGAGTCGCGGGGCCGCTGCCGATCGGATGCAGCGGTTCCCGCGACTCCCCTTTTGTGGCACGGCCGCTGCAGCTCGGAGCGGTATGGCAGGCCAGACCGAGCATTACGACGTGGTCATCGTCGGGGGGGGCCCGGCCGGCCTGAGCAGCGCACTGATGCTGGGCCGCTGCCGACGCAAGACGCTGGTCTGCGACAGTGGCCACTACAGGAATCGCGCCGCGCAGGCGATGCACGGCTACCTCAGCCGTGACGGGGTAGAGCCGGCCGAGTTCTTGAATCTCGCCCGGCAAGAAATCGAGCGTTACCCCAGCGTGGCACTCTGGTTCGGTGAGGTCACGGACGTGATCCGCGCCCAGGGCGGCTTCGTCGTCGAGCGCCAGCGCGCCGAGCGCGTGACGGCGCGAAAGCTCGTGCTGGCCACGGGCGTGATCGACGAGTTACCCGAGCTCGAAGGCGCGGCCGAGCTGATGGGACGCGGCGTATTTCATTGTCCCTACTGCGACGGCTGGGAGCTCGCCGATCAGCCGCTCGCCGCCTACGGCAGGCAGGACGTTCGCGGCGCCGGGCTTTCGCTGCTGCTCACGAGCTGGAGCCGGGACGTCGTCTTGCTCTGCGATGGCCCGGCCGAGCTCGAAGCCGAGCTCCGCGCGCGGCTCTTGCGAGCCGGCGTCGTGATCGACGAACGGCGGGTGGCGAGCCTGCAGGCCGAGGACGGCCGCCTCGCGTGGATCAGCTTCGACGATGGCTCGCGCCTGGCCCGCCGCGGCCTGTTCTTCAACACCGGCCGCCACCAGGGGAGCGATTTCGCGGCTCGCCTCGGCTGCGAGGAGGCCGAGGTCAGGGGTTGTGTCGTCGGGCGCTCGGGCAAGACGAGCATACCGGGCTTGTTCGTCGCCGGCGACGCCTCGCGCGACGTGCTGCAGGTGGTGGTGGCCGCGGCCGAGGGCGCCGAGGCCGCCATCGAGATCCACTGCGAGCTTCTGCGCGACGACGGCGTCTTGCCGCCGAGCGACGACTAACCTCTGGCGTCGAAGCGCAGCACGGACATCGGTGCGAGCTCGACTTCCACGGTCTTGCCGCCGATCTTGCGCGGCGGCAGCGCCCCGATCGCGCGTGGGTCTTCGGCGCTGAGCTCGTAGGGCTCTACCTGTTGTTCGGGCAACGCGGCGCTGAGCTCGAGCTTGACGCGCGCGCCCTGCTTCACGCGCTTGTTGAGCAGCACGAAGCTGAGCTTGCCGCGATCCTTGCTGCTGCGCGTGGCGAAGATCTCGACGTCGTGCTGGCGACTGCTCGTGCTCGGCATCAACACGTCGCCGATGGCCGAGTGCTTTCCGTCCGGGTTCCGCACCAGCTTGAAGGCAAAGAACACCGGGCTGTTCTTCTGCGGATTGGCCCAGTAATAGGCCATGTCCACGCCCTCCCTGGCAAAAACGCGAAAGAGCTCGACCTGCGCCACGGCGCCGGAGATGTCGTAACCGCCGTCCCAGCCGGACCACTCGTACTCGCCGATCGAGAACTTCATGCCCGGATTGCCTTCGGCGATCCACTCCTTGATCAGGCGGATGATGGCGAGCTTGCCGCCCGTCTCGTCACCAATCCACGTGTCCTTGGTGCGGTAGTCCGGATCCCAGAGCGAGCGGATGCTGTCGAGCCTGAAGTCCATCACTTCGGGCACGTTCTCCTGCTTGTCTCTCGGCTGCTCGAGCGTCTTCATGTTCGAGTAGATGTGAACGTCGCAGATGTCGATCAGCGCCTTGCCGTTCTGGCGCCTGTACTCGCCGACCTTCTGCAGCCACCACTTCAAGAACGGCGTCTTGTCGTGTTTGAGCGCGTACTCCGGCAGACGCTCGCGGTCCCAGCGGTCACCATTCTTGGTCTTGACCCAGTAGGCGTCCTTGGCGGAGTAAAAGTATGCCGTCCAGCCCCACTCTGCCGGCGCGGCGAGCTGCACGTCGGGGTCCAGCTGCTTGAGCCGCGTGGCGTAGGGCAGCATGTGGTTCCAGTAGTCCTCGTAGCCCATCTGGACCGTGATCATGTCGCGGTGGCTGGTGTGCCAGATCATCGGCTCGTTATCGAGCGCCACGAACTTGATACCGCCGTTGCGCGCTCGGCCGAAGCCGCTCTTCTCGATGCTGTACTTCAGGAGGTCGGTCTGCTCGGCGACGCTGACGCGCTTGCCGTTGTGCGACTCGCCGGCCTTCAGCCAGATCTCGCTCTTCATTCCGCGCTGGGCACCCTTGGGTACGCGCATGCCACTGCCGGCGCCGGGGCGATCGCCGGCGAACTCCGTCTGATCGGGGAAGGCTGCGCGGGGGAAGCCGAACGACTTGTCGTCCTTGGCCACCCAGCCCATGGCCGGCAGCGTGAGGTAGCTCTCGATGCCGTACTTCTTGTCTTCGCCGAAGGCGATGGCCCAGCGGTTCTGCTCGGGGTGCGGCGTCTCGGGCGCCTTGCGGTTCTGGAAGTACCAGTCGTGGCCCAGGCTGGTGAAGCCGGTGCGCCAGTCGTAGGGCGAGTTCTCGTTGCCGCCGACGCGGCGCGTGGTGACGCCCATCTCCTTCAGCATCTGCTGGTCACCGAACGATACGCCGTAGATGTACGGGCTGATCGCGTTGCCAGGCGAGCCGAGGTCGACTTTGGCCTCCACCTGCAAGAGCTCGCCGCCGAGCTTCTTGGCCTCGCGCTTCTCGGGTGCCGAGACCCACGCCGCGGGCGCGCGGTTGTCGAAGCCGATCTCGTCGATGTAGATATCGAAGCTCTTCGGCGACGAGGCGTAGGTGCCGATGCGAAACTCCCACGCGCTCTTGGCGTCGAAGTCCTTGCCCTTGTCCTTGAAGAACTCCGACAGCGGAATGACGATCTCGTGCCACTGACCGTCGAGCAGCTGCTCGGCGTACTCGCCGATGCCGACGTCGGCTGACTCCTTCTTGCCGTGACCCGACGCCGAAAGGGTGACCTTGAGCCCGGACAGGTCGGGTGCCTTGTCGCGCGTCTTTGCGTCGACGCGGATCCAGAAGCTCAGGGCCTTGAAGCGCGAGATATCGGTGCCGGCGTTGTCGGGGTAGAAGCCGTGCCAGTTCCAGCCAAATCCGGCCCACTCCGGGCCCTCGACGTGGAAGCTCAGGCCTGCGCCTCTGAGCCCTGTCCCATCCTTGGGCAGCACGACCGCCTTGCACCCCGCGTTCTTCTTCGAGCAGTCCGCCCAGGACTTACCCTGCGTGCTCTCGTCGCCGTCCCACAGCATGAGCTTGTCCGCCGGCGGCGGCGGCGCCTGAGCCGCGCCGTGCACCCGGTCTCTGCCCGTATCGGAAGACGGCTTCGGCGTCAGGCAGCCCGCAACGATTCCCGAAGTGAGCGCCAAGCGTAGAAAGCGGAGCATCATCCACGCAGGTTAATCACCGCCGTCGCTCGCGAAAGCCGCACGATCTCCGCGGAAATCAGCGCGCGCGCCGTGGCATTTTCGCTTCGTGGCGCGGCAATGGGATCACATACCGTGACAAGGTGCGACATCGTCGCCTTCGCATCAACTGTGTCGCGGTTGCTGACAGACTGCTCATTTGCGCGTTATGCTCGGGTTGGCGTGTCGAGTTCCGCGGATCGTCCGTTTCAGTCCGCTCCGGGTTCGGTGAGGCGTGGGCGCTTTTTCCGAGTCCGGCATCGTCACCAGACCGTCATGTCCGGGGTAGGCACACTGACGATCGGACGCCGCTCGGACTGTGAAATCGTGCTGCGCGACAAGCTCGTGTCCCGCGTGCACGCTCGCATCATCGTGGGCGCGGAGAGCGCGGGGATCGAAGATCTCGGCAGCTCCAACGGCATCTATGTCAACGGCCAGAAGGTGAAGGGCCTGCACCGCCTGTACGCCAAGGACACGATCAAGATCGGCGAGCAGGTGCTCGAGGTCCTCGGTTTCGACGACGACATCTCACAATACGACGAAGAGTCGACCGAGATGCGCCGCGTGTCCGAGATGCTGCCTACCTACAACGAAGACGACAACGTCACCACGCGCGTGACGGAGCCGCCGCCCAAGCGCTGAGCTCAGGCGCTGATCGCGCGCGGCTCGGGCGCCACCTGCAGGCGGTGGAGGTTGGCGTAGTGGCCGTCCGACCTGGCGAGCAGCTCGGCGGGAGAGCCGTCTTCCAGCACCCGGCCCTCGCCGATCACGAGAATGCGCTGCACACCGCGCACGCTGGTGAGCCGATGCGCAACGATGAGCGTGGTGCGCCCAGCGCAGAACTCGTCCAGATCGCGCTGCAGGAGCGCCTCGGTCTCTAGATCGAGTGCACTCGTGGGCTCGTCCAGCACCACCACGCGCGGGTCGCGTAGAAAGAGCCGCGCCAGCGCGATGCGCTGACGCTCACCGCCCGACAGCGCCGCGCCGCGTTCGCCGCAGCGCGTGTCGTAGCCGCGCTCGAGCCGAAGCACGAACTCGTGCGCCTTGGCCCGCCGAGCTGCCTCTTCGACTTCTGCGTCGCTGGCGTCGGGACGACCGAAGCGGATGTTCTCGCGCACGCTGGTGTTGAACAGGAACGCCTCCTGACCCATGATCGCGATCGCGCGGCGGAGCTTCTTGGTGCCGAGCTCGCGCCGGGAGTGACCGTCGTAGAGGACGGCGCCGGAGGTCGGAGCATAGAAGCCGACCACCAGATCGAGCAGCGTGCTCTTGCCCGCGCCCGTGGTGCCGACCAGGCCGACGCGCTGCCCGGCGGGGACCTCGAGCGACACCCGCTCGAGCGCCAGGCGCGTCGTCGACGGATAGTTGAACGACACGTCGCGGAGCTCGATCGCGCCAGACAGCTCGCGCAGGACGCGCGGCGCCTCGTCGTCCTCGCGCTCGGGCGAGTCGCACAGCTCGAACAGGGCACGAGCCGCGGGCGCGGCCGGCAACCAGGCCTCGTAGGCGCTGAAGAACGCGCTGAAACCGGCTTGCACGAAGTGCAGCATACCGACGAGCTGGATCAGCTCACCGAGCGAGAGCGAGCCCTGGAGCAGCAGCCAGCCACCGACGCACCAGAGCACGGTCGGCATGAACTGCTGCACCATCTGCATCGCCATCATCATCCAGCGCGTGGCGATGCTGGCGTCCAGACCGCGGAAACGCAGCTCCTCGATGGCTCCGGCGATTTCGGCGCTGGCCAGCTGCTCGTTGCCGAAGCTCTTGGTCAGGCGCATGCCGGAGATGAACTCGACCATCTTGGCGGCGAACCCCTCGCCGGCCAGCTGAGCACGCCCGTGCAGGCGCTTGAGCCGCGCGCCAAGCCTGCGCGTCAACGCCACCTGGATCGGAACGAAGAGCAGGGCCAGCAGGCCCAGACGCGGGTTGAGCGCGATCAGGTAGAGCAGCGACGCCACGCCGATGACCAGGTTGACGAACAGCGTGCTCGCCACCGTGGACATGAAGGTCTCGACCTTGCTCATGTCCACCGTCACCTGATTCGACAGCGCCCCAGCGCCGCGCGCAGCGAAGTAGCTCAGCGACATGCGCTGCAGCTGCTCGACGATCAGGTGACGAAAACGCGCGATCGCGGCGCGTACGACGCGCTGGGTGGTGGCGTAGGAGCCTATCGTGCAAACCGCGTGAATCGGCCAGAGCAGCACGTTGAGCAGTAGAAAGGCGGCGATGCCCCAGAGCTTCTCGGTTCCCGACAGCCGCTCGTTCAGGAGCACCAGATCGACGAACCAGCCCACGCCGGCGTAGAACGGCATGAACGTGAGCGCCTGCAGCGCCTGCAGCACGGCTCCGCGGGAGAGCAGCCGGGGATCAGCCGAGCACAGCCGCCACAGGCGCCCGAGATCGCCTCTCGCGGCGCTCACTCTCGCGCCTTGCTCGGGGCGGCGGGCGGCTCCGGCGCGATCTCGTCGTCACCGCCGGCGAAGGCAAGACCGATCACGCTGCCCAGCGCCAGGAGACCCGCCGCGACCAGCAGCCAGACCCAGAGCGGCGCGCTGATCGGCGGCAGGGTGTCCGGCTGCGTGGGGGCGACGCGGGCCGGATGCGGCACGCTGACCACGTCGGGCTCCGTCGGCACGCGCCTGGTCGAGCTCTGCGGCGCCGCGCCGATCTCGGTGGGAGCGTAGCTCTCCGGAACGAAGACCGAGATCTCGGCGCCAGAGGTGGTGGCCTCTTCGCGCAGGCTCGCGCTCCTCTCCGCGATTTCCGTGGTCTTGCCGGCGAGGAACGCGCGCACGTCGTCGCGCATGGCCTCTGCGCTGGCGTAGCGCTGCAGGCGATCGAAGCGCAGCGCCATGTCGATCACCTGGGCCGCGGCGGGCGGCACGTCGGGGGCGACCGAGCTCAGAGACGGAGCCTGCTTGGTGATGGTCGAGACCAGCACCTCGGCGTCGCTCAGGCCCTCATGCACGCGACGGCCAGCCAGGACGCGGAAACACATCGCGCCGAGCGCGTAGAGATCGGTACGACCATCGATCTGGTCGCCTCTGCCCAGGGCTTGCTCGGGCGCCATGTAAGACAGCGTGCCCATGGCGATCCCGGTGCGCGTTCGCTGATCGGGAGGCAGGCCGTCCAGGAACTTCGCCACACCGAAGTCGAGCACCTTGACCCGCCCGTCACTCGTGACGAACAGGTTGTCCGGCTTGAGGTCGCGGTGGACGATGCCCTGGGCGTGAGCGGAGGCCAGCACGTCGAGCACCTGGTCGAGGTAGCGAAAGAGCTCGCCAGCGCTGACCTTGCCAGCGCCGATCACCTCACCCAGCGAACGTCCCTCGAGGAGCTCCATCACCAGGTACGCCGTCTCGCCGTCGAAGGCCTGCTCGAAAATCGATACGGCGCCAGGGTGCGCCACGCGACCCGCCGCCAGCCCCTCGCGCAAGAAGCGCTCGCGGACCTCCTGACGAGCGCTCATCTCGCGGTGGAGAAGCTTGACGGCGACGCGCTGGCCCGCGGCGTCGCGCGCCTGGTAGACCGCGCCCATTCCACCCTCGCCGAGCAGCCGCTCCAGGGTCCATTTGCCGGCGATGACACGCCCGACTTCACGAGCCGCGGGGCTAGCGTCCACGGGGCCGCTTTAACCGCGCGGCCTCACAAAAGCAAACCGCCCCGGTTGTCGACCGAGGCGGGTGCCGGATGGCATTCTCGCTCTCTTCGGGCCTGCAGCAGATCCGGTCTCGCGCTCCTGGCTGCCCAGTACCGCGTCAACTCGGGTTGTTGCTTCCCTCCGAGGGTTCCTCTGCCAGTCCTTAACTAGAAAGGTGCGTCTCGTTCCGCGCTCCGTCAAGCTCGTTGCAAGCTGCCGCTACTGCGGGCGGGCCTCGGCGACGGCGCTCTCGATGTCGGGATGTTCGGCGAGCCAACGCGCGTGCCGATGCTCGTCGGCCATGCTCCGCTCGATCAGGGCGCGTGCGGGGGAGTCGCCCACCACCTCGAGCAACGCGGCGTAGGCAGCGTTGCTGAAGTACTCGCTGGCCGACAGCGAGCGCATACCGGCATCGGGAGACATGGCCGACAGCGCGTTGGCGAGCGTGGCGACGCCGGACGTTTCTGGATCGGGAATGGCGGCGGCAGGTTCGACACCCTGCGCCTTGAGGTACGCGCCGATCTCGTCCACGTGCCGGTGGTGCTCCTGAGCGAACTCGAGGAGTCGGTCGCGGACAGTGGGCTCGTCGACGTCTTGCGCCACGATCTCGTATGCCACGGCAACTTCAGCGTCGACCTGAGCCAGGGCGAACAGCGCCTCGAGCTCGGCCTCGACCTCCTCGTCCTCTTCCTCGTCGTCCTCGAAGCGTTCGAGCCCGTTGCCGCCTTGGAACGTATCTAGCTGAGAGTTAGGCATCGTCTCACCTCCCGTGCTGCGCGCTGGCGCGTGCTCGAGAGAGAAGCAAGCGCCAGGCCCACTTCGGATTTTGACGCTGGATCGGGCAAAAGTGCGCACGTTCGTGCCGTTGCCAGCCACGGGACCAGTGCTCATGTGAGTTGTATGACGCGCTACCCGGCATCTGCGGCGTTACTGCTGACCAGCTGGTTCGTCGCTTGCGGCGGAGGGGACGAGGGCAAGAACGACCTACCCGCAACGGGCACCGGCGGAGAGCCGCCAGCGTACGCAGGTTCCGGCGCGGAAGCGGGCGAGCCGTCGACGGCGGAAGCAGGAGCCGGCGGGACTAGCGGCGCCGAGCCTCCGGTGAGCTACGGCGGCGGGACGCTGGTCGCCGCGAAGCACGGCTACTTCCCGACCACGGTGACCAAAACCGACGCCGAGGGTGCCTACGAGACGTTCCGCGCACAACGCATCGAGGACTGCGGAGCCAACGGACTGCGCGTGACCACGGACGACCCGAGCGAGACGTTGTCCGAGGGCATTGCCCACGGCGCCTTGCTGGCCGTGGGCTTCGGCGATCGCGAAACCTTCGACGGCATCTGGACCTACTACAAAAAGGCCGTGGCGGCATCGGACGCGAAGAAGAGCGCCAAGCACGGCGTGATGGGCTGGCGCGCCTGGGCCGACGCCTGTGCGCTCCAGGAGATTCACCCCGGGGCGGTCAGCGGCGCCGAGCTCGACATGGCGATGGCGCTGCTCCAGGCCGAGTGCCGCTGGGGCGGCAATGACTACTACTACGCGGCCATCGACGTCATGAACGCCATCAGGAAGTACATGACGGCCGAGGTGCCCGCGGGCACCGTGCTGCTACCCAGCGACATGGACGAGTACGACGGCTGCATGAACGCCTCGTACTCGGCGCCAGCCTACTACCGCGTGTTCGCCAAGGCGCGGCCGGAGCAGGCGGAGTTCTGGACCAAGATGGCAGATGACTCCTACTCCTTGCTCGAGCAGGCCACCAACCCGACCACGGGTCTGGTCGGAGACTGGGCGCCCGTCGGCGGCAGCACTTGCGCCAGCAGTGACTACGTCGGCTACGACGCGATGCGTACGCACTGGCGCATGGCCACCGACTACGCCTGGTTCGAGACCGGCTCGGCCAAGAGCTGGCTCGAGCGCGTGACCTCCTGGACCGACACCGCCGTCGGCGCAGCGAAGCTGATGGACGTGCAGGACGGCTTCTTCACCGACGGCAGCGAGATCCTAGGTGACCCCGGGGCGGCCAACTCCGCCTTCGTCGGTGCCTTCGCGGTCGGCACCATGCCCATCAGTCAAAAGATGAGCGACAGCTATCACGACGTCGTGATCGGGGTCCCCGCCGCCAACGACGACAACTACTACGGACAGACCGGGCGCGCCCTCTTCGGCGG
>DATLIL010000838.1:0-11335 GCA_035539475.1 Polyangiaceae bacterium | reverse complement strand
GGTCCACGCGCCGAACGAGAACACGATGCCGGTGATCAGGAACAACCCGACCATCGCCGCCAGCGCCCCGGCCAGCACGCGCAGCGCCGGGCCCTGCTCCGCGCGGAGCGCCGCAAGACCGGGCAGCTTGCCGTCCTGCCTACGCTTCTCGAGCGCCCACCACGCCATTGGCAAGACGACGCCGGCGAGCGCCAGCAGCGGGAAGGCGCGGATCATGGTGCTCAGGCCGAAGAGCACGCCGGCCAGCGCGAAGCGTCTCGTGGCCAGCGCGCACACGCCGAAACCCAGGTAGGCGAGCCAGTCGTGCCGCAGCGTGGCGCCGCCCCAGTTGGTCCCGAACATGTAGAAGTCGTTGGCCCCGAACACGACCATCGACAGCAACATCGCGCGCAGCCCGAAGCTGCGCCAGATCACGAAGAACAGCCCGAGTAGCAAGAAAGCGTCGACCAGCCCGCCGAAGACCAGCACAGCTTCGCTGGCCGGTGCCCAATTGAAAATCAGGCTCGCGCACAGGATCCACACCGGCGTGGCATTGGCGCCGTGATCGTTCAGCGTGCGCAGGTAGTCGCGGCCCATGACCTCGCGGAAGTAGGTCATGTCTTGCTTGAAGCTCTGCCAGCGCTCCGGGCTGAAGCGCTCCTTGACCCGTTCGATGTCCGGGCCGGAGTCGGCGAGCTTGCGCACGCGCAGCGTGTCGAGATAGCGGATCTCGTGCTGCCCGATCTTGGCCAGCGTCGCTCCAGGCACGTCGTCGAGGTAGGCGCCCGCGCTAGCCAGGTAGACGCCGTCGTAGCCGAGCTCGTCGAAGTACTTCGCGAACGGGTAGTAGATGCGCATGTCCCAGGTGTGGACGAACTCCGCGCGATCTTCCTTTTCGTTCCAGAACTGCGGCACGCCGAGGTTGTAGAAAGACGCGAACGCGACCGTGGCGCTCACCACGAGCGTAGCCACCAGCGCGGCCGGATGGGCAGGGAACTTCTTGCGCAAGAACGCTTCGCGCAGCAGTGCCAGGCCGGCGAGCCCCGCCATCGCTGCGCGCAGCATCGACAGCTCGCGCGCGGCGATCGGCCAGGCATCGGCCATGGCCCGCACCAGCATGAATCCGGTGACGAGCGCCGGTAACGCCGCCACGATCAGCCCGGACGCCTTCTTCTTGCTGGTGGCGAACAAGAACAGCGCTACCGCGAAGACGAAGGCGAGCAGCCTGTCGCGCACGATCGCGGCTCGCGCGCTTCCGCCCTGTACACGAGCCTTCGGCGGGAACGTCGCTGGTGCCTTCTCGAACAGCTGGAGCTCGGAGACGGCGTAAGCCCCGTCGCCGCCGCTGGCAGTCAGTCGAATGTAGCGCGCCGAACCCGACAGCTTGTTCGAGTAGCGCTGGCGTAGACCCTTGTCGTCCAGCGGCGACGCGACCCACAAGCGCTTGAAGCTCTGACCATCATCCGAGGCGCTGATGGTGTACTCGTCGTTGTTGTCGCCTTGCAGGTAGGCGGCGGTGATCGGCGTCACCTTGCCGAGGTCGTACTCGACGAACGACCGCGACGAGTCGAGCTTCACCGCGGCGTCGCTGCCCCAGTCGTCGCCCTCTTCCGCGCGCACGCCGTCGGTCAGTCCTCGCGCATCGCGCACGCCCTGCGACTTCACTGGCTTGCGCCCGGAGAGCAGATCGCTCGGCGCCGCCCAGGCCGTGCCAGCGAGGAGCAGGAGCAAGAGCGAACAGCACAGCGCCACGAGGCAGGCGGTTCGCTTCGGATCGGCTGGTCGCGGCATTTGCCCCATTCCTCGAACCGCCTTTTAGCCGAAGTCGTCGGACCCCAGCGGTTGACCTGGTTCGGCCTTTGAGCCGACACAATTTGACTGAAAAGATGCGCAGTTCGGGGCGCCTGGAGATGGAATCTTCCCGTGAATCCTCGCCTCGCCCTTGCCTCGGCGGAGGTCGTTTGCTAGGTAGGGCGCCCCTTCGCGGGTTCGGCCTGCTTCGCAGGTTCGGGCCTCGCCAGCCGCCAGAGTCACTAGCGGCGTGCGGTGCGGGTCCCCCGGACCCGTCAGCAAACCGCGGCCCACTGAGCGGTTGTCGGACGTAGCGACGTTCGCTGCCTCCGGTGGGTCGACAAGTCTCACAAGGAAACTGTCGTCATGGTCAGTACCGCCACAGCCAGATACCAGAGGATCAGTCCGCGCAAGGCGCGCATGATCGCCAACCTGATCCGCGGGCGCGACGCTGCCGAGGCGCTTCAGCTCCTCGAGTTCACCACCAAAGCGGGCGCCCCGTTCCTGAAGAAGCTCTTGGCCAGCGCACTCGCGAACGCCAAGCAGAAGAACCCGGGCGTCGACGTCGATTCGCTGTTCATCAGCAAGGCCACCGTCGACAAGGGCCCGAACTCGCATCTCCGCCGCTGGCGTCCGCGTGCGCAAGGTCGCGCGACGATGATCCAGAAGGGCGTTAGCCATATCCACATCGAGCTGGATCAGCGCTGATCCGGCGCTCTAGCCCGCACTAGGCAGAAGAACATGGGACAAAAGACACATCCGTACGGCTTTCGCCTCGGCGTCATCAAGTCGTGGACCAGCAAGTGGTACGAGGACAAGCGCTACCAGCAGTGGCTCCACGAAGACATCCGCATCAAGCGCGCCGTCAAGGACTACCTCTACAACGCCAACGTCGCGAGCGTTGAGGTCGAGCGCGCCGCCAACAAGGCCAAGGTCATCGTCTACACCGCCCGTCCCGGCATGGTGATTGGCAAGGGCGGCAAGGGCATCGAGATCCTGAAGACGGGCAACCTCGACAGCGCCGCCAAGGGCGAGACGAAGTTTCCGGGTGTGCAGTCGTTCACCGACAACGAGGTGTTCATCGACGTGCAGGAGGTGCGCAAGGCCGAGACCAACGCGCAGCTCGTGGCCGAGAACATCGCGACGCAGCTCGAGCGCCGCATCGCCTTCCGCCGCGCCATGAAGAAGGCCATGACCACGGCCATGAAGTTCGGCGCCAAGGGCATCCGCGTGCGTTGCGCCGGTCGTCTCGGCGGCGCCGAGATGGGTCGCGTCGACGGTTACCGCGAAGGTCGCGTTCCGCTGCACACGCTGCGCGCCGACGTCGACTACGGCCAGGCCGAGGCCCGCACCACGTACGGCACCATCGGCGTCAAGGTCTGGATCTTCAAGGGCGAAGTGCTGCAGCGCAAGGCCCGCCGCATTCCGGAGTGAGCCATGCTGAGTCCCAAGCGCACCAAGTTCCGTAAGCAGCAGAAGGGCAAGATCCGCGGCGTTGCCTGGCGTGGCTCCGACGTTTCGTTCGGTGACTTCGCGCTGCAATCCACCGAGACCTGCCTGCTGACCGCTCGTCAGATCGAGGCCGGTCGTATGGCAATCCAGCGCCACGTGAAGCGCGCTGGCAAGCTCTGGATCCGCGTCTTCCCGGACAAGCCGATCACCAAGAAGCCTCTCGAAGTCCGCATGGGTAGCGGCAAGGGCGGCGTCGAGGGCTGGGTGGCCGTGATCAAGCCGGGCCGCGTGCTCTACGAAATCGCCGGCGTGCCGGAGAAGGACGCGCGTGAAGCGTTCCGCCTCGCCGCCGCCAAGCTGCCGCTCGGGACCAAGTTCCTGGCGCGAGGAGTCCTGTGATGAAGGCCAAGGACCTGCGCGAACGTTCGACCGAGGACCTGGAGACGCTCAAGACCAACTTGAGCAAGGACCTCTTCTCGTTCCGCATGAAGAACCACACCGGGCAGCTCGAAGACACGAGCCTGCTCGGCAAGACCAAGCGTGACCTGGCTCGCGTGCAGCTGATCCTGAGCGAGCGTCAGAGCAAGGCAGGAGGAGCGTCGTGAGCAGCCCCCAGGAAGGCCACAGGCCTTATAAGCGCCGTCTGATCGGTCGCGTACGCAGCGACAAGATGGAGAAGACGGTGGTGGTCGAGGTCGTGCGCTTCAAGCGCGAGGCCATGTACAAGAAGTACGTTCGCGTGCGTAAGCGCTACAAGGCGCACGACGAGAAGAACGAGTTCAAGATCGGCGACCGCGTCGAGATCGAGGAGCACCGCGCCCTCTCCAAGGAGAAGCGCTGGAAGGTCGTGCGCCTGATCGAGCGTCCGGCTTCGGAATTGGGTGCGGCGTCATGATCCAGATGCAGAGCTTTCTGGACGTCGCTGACAACAGCGGCGCCAAGCTGGTGCAGTGCATCAAGGTGCTGGGCGGTTCGCGCCGCCGTTACGCCGCGCTGGGCGACGTGATCGTGGTCAGCATCAAAGAAGCGCTGCCGGGCGCCAAGGTGAAGAAGGGCGATACGGCCAAGGCCGTCGTCGTTCGCACCCGCAAAGAGTACCGGCGCGCCGATGGCAGCTACATCAAGTTCGACGACAACAGCGCCGTGCTGATCAACGCTCAGCAGGAGCCGGTCGGTACCCGCATCTTTGGACCGGTTGCCCGCGAGCTGCGCGGCAAGAAGTTCATGAAGATCATCAGCCTCGCGCCGGAGGTGCTGTGATGAAGCGCCTCACGACCGGCGACGAGGTGCTCGTCGTCCGCGGCAACGACAAGGGCAAGCGCGGCAAGATCCGTCGTGTCATCGCCGAGAAGAACGCCGTCGTGATCGAGGGCGTGAACGTGGTCAAGCGCCACCTGCGCGCTCAGCCCAACCGCCCGGGCGGGATCCTCGAGGTCGAGGCTCCTCTCGATCAGAGCAAGGTGGTGCTGATCGACCCGACCAGCGGCAAGCCCACCAAGGTGAAGTTCAAGACCGAAGGCGGCAAGAAGGTCCGCATCGGTAAGGGAGGCTCGGTCATCGCCGAGCCGCAGAGGTCCTGACCATGGCCGACAAAGTCGAACCGCGTCTCAGGACGCGCTACCAGAAAGAAGTGGTCCCTGCGCTGATGAAGCGCTTCGGCTACAAGAGCTCCATGCAAGTGCCCCGCCTGCAGAAGGTGGTGGTCAACATGGGTCTGGGCGAGGCCACGCAGAACCCCAAGCTGGTCGACGCCGCCGTGAGCGAGATGGGTGCCATCACCGGTCAGAAGCCGGTGGTCACCCGCGCCAAGAAGTCGATCGCCACCTTCAAGCTGCGCGAGAACATGCCCATCGGCGCGATGGTCACGCTCCGTCGCGAGCGCATGTGGGAGTTCGTCGACCGCCTGGTCAGCCTCAGCCTGCCGCGCGTCCGTGATTTCCGCGGCGTCAGCCCGAAAGCCTTCGACGGCGCGGGCAACTACACGCTCGGCCTCAAGGAGCAGATCGTTTTCCCCGAGATCGACTTCGACAAGGTCGAGAAGGTCAAGGGCATGAACATCACCTTCGTGACTACCGCCGAGACCAACGAAGAAGCCAAGGAACTCTTGGCCCAACTCGGAATGCCTTTCAGGAGCTAAGCAGATGGCGCGTGCAAGCCAATGGGCCAAGTTGAATCGGCCGCCGAAGTTTTCCACCCGTGCCTTCAACCGCTGCCGCGTTTGCGGTCGGCCGCGCGGCTACTACCGCGATTTTGGACTCTGCCGGATCTGCCTGCGGCTCCTCGCCCTCAAGGGTGAGGTCCCGGGTGTGACCAAGGCGAGCTGGTGAAGCCATGCAGACGACCGATCCCATCGCCGACATGCTCGCCCGCATCCGCAACGCGGCTCTGGCGCGCCACGAGTTCACCCGCCTGCCTGCCAGCAAGCTGAAGCAGAACATTGCTCAGCTGCTCAAGGCGGAGGGTTACGTGGCCGACGTGCGCGAAGAGGAGTGGGGCCCGAAGAAGCACAAGTCTCTCACGATCGTGCTCAAGTACGGCAACGACCGCCAGTGCGCGTTCCAGGGTCTGAAGCGCGTCTCGCGCCCGGGCCGCCGCGTCTACGTGCGCTACGACCAGATCCCGCGCGTGCTCTCCGGTCTCGGCGTCTCCATCCTGAGCACCTCGCGCGGCTTGATGACGGACAAGGAGTGCCGCCGGCAGAAGCTGGGCGGTGAGCTCCTGTGTGAGGTCTGGTGATGACCACGGAAGCTCAAGCAACCCCCACGGCGCGCAAGCAGTCGCGCGTCGGCAAGCGCGCGGTGCCCGTGCCCAAGGGCGTCACGGTCAACGTCAGCGCGACGAAGATCGACGTGCAGGGCCCGAAGGGCAAGCTGTCGATGGACCTCCCGCCCACCGTCAGCGCCAAGAAGGAAGGCGACAGCGTGCAGATCGCGAGCTCCGCGATCGGTCGCGACGCCGCCCGCCTTCAGGGCCTGGGCCGCGCGCTCCTCGCCAACATGGTGAAGGGCGCCGCCGAAGGTTACGAGCGCTCGCTCGAGCTCGTCGGCACCGGCTATCGCGCCGAGGTCAAGGGCAAGAACCTGGTGCTCTCGGTCGGTTTCTCGCACCCGACGTCGGTCGAGCTGCCCGCCGGCCTCAGCGCCGTCGTGCCGCCCGACTCCAAGGGCACGATGATCGTGCTGACTTCGGCCGACAAGCAGCTGCTCGGTCGCTTCGCGGCCAGCGTGCGCGACCTTCGTCCGCCAGAGCCCTACGGCGGCAAGGGCATCCGCTACCGCGGTGAAAACGTGCGGCGCAAAGCCGGCAAGGCCGCCAAGGGCAAGGGTAAGTAAGTCATGGCCAAGCTCATCGGCAGGGAGCGTCGCAAGCTCCGTATTCGCAGCAAGATCTCCGGCACGGAGGAGCGTCCGCGCCTCTCCGTCTTCCGCTCGGGCAAGCACATCTACGCGCAGGTGGTGTTGGACGGCAACGGTCAGACCGTGGCCGCCGCTTCCACGCTGTCGCGCGATCTGAAGAGCTCGCTGGGCGAGGACGACAAGACCGCGGCGGCCAAGAAGGTCGGCGCCCTGATCGCCAAGATCTGCCTCGAGAAGAAGATCGACAAGGTCGTGTTCGACCGCAACGGCTACCTCTATCACGGGCGCGTCAAGGCGCTCGCCGACGCCGCCCGCGAGGCTGGCCTGAAGTTCTAAGGAAGCAAAATGGCTTTCATCGAAAATATCGACGAGGAAAAGCTCAAGGAGCGCGTGATCCACATCAACCGCGTGGCCAAGGTGGTCAAGGGCGGTCGGCGCTTCAGCTTCTCAGCACTGGTGGTGGTCGGCGACGAGGCCGGTCACGTGGGCGTTGGTCTGGGTAAGGCCAACGAGGTGCCCGAGGCCATCCGCAAGGGCCACGACCAGGCGCGCAAGAACATGTTCAAGGTGCCGATGATCGGCTCGACGGTGCCGCACGACGTCCAGGGCCACTTCGGCTCCGGCAAGGTGCTGCTCCGCCCGGCCGCTCCCGGTACCGGCGTTATCGCCGGCGGCGCCGTGCGCGCGGTCGTCGAGTCCGCGGGCATCCACGACGTGCTCAGCAAGTCGCTCGGCTCGTCGAACAAGCACAACGTCGTTCACGCCACCGTCGACGCGCTGCAGAAGCTGCGCGGCCCCGAAGGTGTGGCCGGCGCTCGCGGCAAGCAGGTGGAAGACGTCGCTGGTGACTACCCGGTCGCCGCCTCGGCTTCGCGCGCCAGCACCGCTCACTCCATCGTCGGTACGACGCAAGGGAGCTCGACATGACGCCCTCCAAGCTCGAGGTGAAGCAGGTGGTGAGCACCATCGGCCGCCCGCCGCCCCAGCGCCGCGTGATCGCGGGTCTGGGCCTGCGCGGTCCTGGCTCGAGCGTGGTCGTCGATAACACGCCGAGCTTCCGGGGCATGATCAAGAAGGTCCTGCACCTGGTCAGCGTGAAAGAGGTCAAGTCATGACGGACGTTCTCTCCCGGTTGGTCATCCCCGCCGGCGCGCGCCACAGCGAAAAGCGCCTCGGTCGCGGCGTCGGCAGCGGCCTGGGTAAGACCTGCGGTCGCGGTATGAAGGGCCAGAAGGCTCGTCAGCCCGGCAACATCCACAAGCTGCACTTCCAGGGCGGCCAGACGCCGATCCAGCGTCGCCTGCCCAAGCGCGGCTTCCGCGTGCCCTTTCCGATCGAGACCGTCGGCATCAACGTCGGCGATCTGGAGCGTTTCGCGGCCGGCGCCGAGGTCGATCCGTCGGCGCTGGTCGAGAAGAAGCTGCTGCGTCGTAAGGCCGCCAAGGTGAAGATCCTGGCGGGCGGCGAGCTCAGCAAGAAGCTCACCGTCTCGGCACACTCCTTCTCGGCTGCTGCCCGCGCCAAGATCGAAAAGGCCGGGGGCAAGGTCGTCGTCCTCGAGCCGCCCAAGGAAGAAGCCGCCGCGGCTGCAGGTTGAGAGCCTCGAGCATCTGAATGGCTGCTTTCGAGGGTTTCAGCAACATCACGAAGGTGCCGGAGTTGCGCCGGCGCATCGCCTTCACCTTGATCGTGGTGGCGATCTATCGCGTCGGTGTGTTCATCACGACCCCCGGCGTCGATCGCGGAGTGATGCGGAACATCGTGAAGGGCCAGGGCGGTCTGCTCGGCTTCTTCAACCTGTTCTCCGGCGGCGCACTCGAGAACCTTTCGATCTTCGCGCTCGGCATCATGCCGTACATCTCGGCCAGCATCATCATGCAGCTGCTCGGCCTGGTGTCGAAGCAGGTCGAGGAGATGCGCAAGGAGGGCGAGGCCGGCCGGCGCAAGCTCGAGCAGTACACGCGCTACGGCACCCTCGTGCTCGCCTCGTTTCAGTCCTTCGGCGTCGCCATGATGCTGGAAGGCATGAACAACGCCGATCTCGGCGGCGGCCGTTTCGGCGATGTCGTGACGGATCCGGGCTGGAACTTCCGCCTGATGACCATCATCACGCTGATGACCGGCACGGGCCTGCTCATGTGGCTCGGCGAGCAAGCGACCGAGCGGGGTATCGGTAACGGTACCTCGATGATCATCTTCGCCAGCATCGTCAGCGGCATCCCAGCCGCGGTCACGAACTACTGGCAAGGACAGGCCGGCGATATCCAGCCGCTCACCGTGAGCATAATGCTGGCCGTGTTGCTCGGGGCCATCGCTCTGGTCGTGTTCTTCGAGCGTGCTCAGCGCAGGATCCCGATCCAGTACGCGCGTCGCTCCGTGGGTCGTCACGTGTACGGCGGGCAGCGCGCGCACCTGCCGCTGAAGGTGAACATGGCGAGCATGATCCCGCCGATCTTCGCCTCCAGCTTGCTGATGTTCCCGGCCACGCTGGCGAGCTTCAACATCCCCGGCATGCAGACCTTCAGCGGGCTGCTCAACCGTGGTGACTGGCTGTTCTACTTCCTGTTCGCCGTCCTCATCATCTTCTTCGCCTTCTTCTACACCGGCGTCACCTTCCAGCCCGTCGACGTGGCCGAGAACTTGAAGAAGCAACAGGCCAACATCCCGGGCATCCGTCCGGGTAAGCAGACGGCCGAGTACATCGATCGCGTGCTGACGCGCCTGACGGTGGCCGGTTCGATCTACATCGCCGCGATCTGCGTCGTCCCGGCCGTGATCGCGACGTCGATGCGCGTGCCCTTCCAGTTCGGCGGCTCGAGCCTGATGATCGTCGTGGGCGTTGCGCTCGAGACGGTGAACCAGATCGAGGCGCACCTCATCACTCGCTCCTACGAGGGGCTCACCGGTCCGCGTCAGACGCGGCTCTCTGGCAGGAGGCCCACGTGAGGCTGGTCCTCCTCGGCGCACCCGCCAGCGGCAAGGGTACCCAGGGCGACATCCTGGCCCAGCGCCTCGGGATCCCGAAGATCTCGACCGGCGACATGCTGCGCGCGGCACGCAAGGCGGGCACCCCGCTCGGAAAAGAAGCCGACGGCTACATGTCCGCCGGCAAGCTCGTCCCCGACCAGGTCGTGATCGGTCTGGTCGCCGAGCGCATCACCGAGGCGGACGCGGCCAAGGGTTTCATCCTGGACGGATTTCCGCGCACGGTGCCGCAGGCCGAGGCCCTCGGGGCCATGCTGACCGAGAAGGGCCTGAAGCTCGACTGCGTCGTCGAAATCGGCGTCCCCCGCGAGCTTTTGACCGAGCGTGCCACTCTGAGGCGGACGGACAAACGGACTGGACAGATCTACCACCTCAAGTATAGTCCCCCGCCCCCGGACGCCGAGCTCGAACATCGGGCCGACGACCAGGAAGCGACGGTCTTGAAGCGTCTCGACGAGTACGACGCTCTGACTGCCGCGCTCACGCCCTACTACGAGAAGCTCGGACTTCTCCGGCGGGTGGATGGCGTGGGAAAGCCAGCAGAAGTCACGCAGCGCATCTTGAGCGCACTGGAAAAGGACCAGTAGCGCACAGGTAGGACACCCCAGCGGAGGCCAGCACGAAAGAGCGAGCAGAAGTCCAAGGAATCATCGAAGAGGTTTTGCCAAGCGCCCTCTTCCGCGTCCGTCTCGTCGACGGCCGCGCCGTTTCCGCAGGGCTTTCGCCGAGTCTCCGTCACGCAGTGGTTCGAGTGATCGCCGGAATGAAAGTGGCGGTCGAGATCAGCAGCAGGGACCCGAGCCGCGGACAGATCGTCAAGAAGCTTTGAAGGGCAAGCGTCATGAAGGTAAGGCCGAGTGTGAAGAAGGTTTGCGACAAGTGCAAAATCGTGAAGCGCCGCGGAGTGCTGCGCGTGATTTGCAACAACCCCCGCCACAAGCAGCGCCAAGGCTGAGGTAACAGATGGCACGTATCGCTGGTGTAGATCTTCCCCGTCGTAAGGCCATCGCCTACGCCCTGCCGTACATCTACGGCATCGGCCCTGCCACCGCCCGCAAGCTGTGCGGCATCGCCGGTATCCCCACGACCAAGAAGGTCGACGAGCTGAACGAGGCCGAGGTCAAGGCCATCCGCGACGCCATCGAAACGACGATCAAGGTCGAAGGTGATGCGCGCCGCGAGGTTCAGCAGAACATCAAGCGCTTGATGGACCTCGGCTGCTACCGCGGCCTGCGCCATCGCAAGGGCCTGCCGGTGCGCGGTCAGCGGACTCGCACCAACTCCCGCACGCGCAAGGGCCCGCGCAAGAGCATGAGCCGCAGGAGCTAAGGATAGAACATGGCTGCCCCGACCACATCGACCAAGGGACGACCGGCGAAGAAAGTCGTCAAGAAGAACATCTACGCCGGCATCGCGCACATCAAGTCCACCTTCAACAACACCATCGTCACGATCACGGACGTGAACGGTGCGGTGATCTCCTGGGCCAGCGCTGGTTCGCGCGGCTTCAAGGGCTCGCGCAAGAGCACGCCCTTCGCCGCGCAGCTCGCGGCCGAAGAGGCGGCGCGGCGCTCGATGGAGCACGGCGTGCGCTCGGTCGCGGTGTTCGTCAAGGGTCCCGGGGCCGGCCGTGAGAGCGCTCTGCGCGCTCTTCAGCAGGCAGGCCTGAAGGTCACGCTGATTCGCGACGTGACTCCCATCCCCCACAACGGTTGTCGGCCGCCGAAGCGCCGTCGCGTGTAACGGAGAACGACGATGGCTCGCTATATCGG
>DATLIL010000837.1:0-2562 GCA_035539475.1 Polyangiaceae bacterium | reverse complement strand
CCGTCAGCGAGCTCACCTGGTTCGACCTCGCAGCGCCGGGCACGGTGCCCGCGGACGGCGCCGGCGTCGACGCGGCGCTCAAGGCCGCCCAGAACGTGAGCTGGGGCTACATCGCGCGCACGGGCGACACGCGCGCGGCGGTGATGCCGGACTGGAGCCACGACGGCGCCACCATCGCCTACACCTCAGCCGCGCAGATCGCCGGTGGACACGTGGGCGGTATCAACAAGGCCGACGGTGTGACGCCGCTGACCACGCCCACCGAGACCGACATCTACACGGTGCCGTTCAACAACAAGGCCGGCGGTGCCGCCACGCCGCTGCCGGGCGCTTCGACCCCGGGCATCGCCGAGTACTACCCCGACTTTTCGGCCGACGACGCCTTCGTCGCCTTCAACCGCGTCGGCACCACCACCGGCTACTTCTATTATCGCGCCGACGGCGAGATCTACGTCGTGCCCTCGGCTGGCGGCACGGCGGTTCGACTCAGGGCCAACGATCCCTCGGCCTGCTCCGCGGACGCCGAGGTGAGCCCCGGTGTGATCAACAGCTGGCCCAAGTGGTCGCCGATCGTGAACAGCGACGGCTCGGGCAACAAGTACTACTTCCTCGTCTTCTCCTCGGCGCGGAAGTACCCCGGTCAGTTCACGCTCACTCCGGGTGCATACACGCCCGTCGGACTCGACTCGCGTTCGTCACAGCTCTACCTGGCGACGATCGTCGTGGATCCGAGCGGAAACATCACGGACTACCCGGCGGTCTATCTCTGGAACCAGACGGCCGACACCAGCAATCTCACGCCCGCCTGGGACGACTTCCAGATCCCGCCCGCCGTAGTGAAATAAGCAGGGTTGCGCTGCCTTCGCGCCATGCTTTAGGCTCGCCCTTTCCCCCTGCTTTTTCCTGAGGTGATGGTTGCGGGAGCATCTCGAGCAGCTCCTTCTCGTATTGGCCGTTGGTTCGGCGGTCGCGATCGGCGCGAAACGCATCGGCATTCCGTACAACGTTGCGCTGGTCGTGGTCGGCCTGCTGCTCGTGCTCATGGACGCGCTGCCGAACACGCCCATGGACCCCCAGGTCATCCTGGTGGTCTTCCTGCCCATCCTCGTGTTCGAGGGCGCGCTCTTCGCCGACGGTAAGAGCCTGCAGCACGCCGCCCGGCCGATCCTGGCGCTGGCCGTGCCCGGCGTGGTCATGTCGCTGCTCGGCACGGCGGCCGTCGCGATGTTCGTGTTGCAGCTGCCCTTCGCGGCGGCGCTCCTGCTCGGCGCGCTGCTGTCCATCACCGACACCGTCAGCGTTCTCCTGGCGTTCAGGAGCGTGCGGGTTCCGCACCGGCTGGCCGCGATCATGGAAGGCGAGAGCCTGTTCAACGACGGCACGGCGCTGGTGCTGGTCAGCCTGGCGGCGGGGGTGCTCGCCCTGGGCCACGCCGACGCGATCCAGACGGCGCGCGCGCTGGTGCTGGCCATGGTCGGCGGCGCGGTGCTCGGGGCGCTCTTCGGCCTGCTCGGCGGTATCGTGCTGCGCCGCACGCCCGATCACCTGACGGCGATCCTGGCGTCGCTGGTGCTGGTGTTCGCGACCTCACTCGTGGCCGAGCGCGTGCACGCCTCGCCCGTCATCGCCGTGGTCGTGGCAGGTCTGATGGTGGGTCACGCCGCCCGCACGGCGCTCGAGCCGTCGCGCGTGCTCGCGCTGCACGGCTTCTGGGAGACCGCGGGCTTCGTGCTCAACGTCTGGATCTTTCTGCTCGTCGGCATGCAGCTGCGCGCCGGACTCCTGATCGAGCAAGCGCTGCCCATCGGTCTCGCTCTCCTCGCGCTGCATGCGGGCCGGGCCGTCGCCGTTTACGGCTGCTTTGCCCTGCTGCGCGGCACGGTGCACGAGAAGGTGCCCATGCGCTGGCAGCACGTGATGGTGTTCGGCAACATCAAGGGCGCGCTGTCGATGGCGGCGGTGCTGGCGCTGCCGGCGAACCTGCCGCACCGCGATCGACTGGTCGCCATCGTCTTCGGTGTGACCTTCGTCACGCTCGTCACGCAGGCGCTGCCGTTCCGTAAGATCCTGGTCTGGCTCGGCGTGGTCTCCGCCGGCGCCGAGCGTCAGATCGACGCCGCCAAGGCCACCCTGATCGGTGCCCGGCGCGCCCAGAAGGAGCTCGAAGAGCTGATCGAGGCCGGGCTGATCTCGCGCAAGGATCACGCCGAGCGCTTCGCCGGCTACCAGCGTCAGGTGATCGAAGCCGAACGCCAGCTGCGCGGCCCCAAGGGCGAGATCGCACGCGACCACCTCGCCGATCTGGCGCTGCTCACCGCGCAGAAATCGGCGGTGCTGGACGCCGCGCGCCGCGGTCTGATCTCGCTCGAGGTGGCCGAAGCGCAGGTCAGTGAGTTCGATCGCGCGCTGCTCGACTCGACCCGGCACGACGAAGGAAAGGACGACTAAGCGATGCGAGTGCTGATAGCGGGAGCAGGACGAGCCGGTCTCGAGGTGGCCGCGCACCTCACGCGCACCGGTCACGACGTCACCGTCGTCGATCGTGATCGGACGGTCAACGAT
>DATLIL010000836.1:0-2602 GCA_035539475.1 Polyangiaceae bacterium | reverse complement strand
ATCAAGAAGCGTCCTCCTGGACGCAAGACGCGCCTGACCTCGCGGTAAATGGGAAGACGATCGTCCTCGTGGTGCAGGCCGGCCAGCGAGAGAACCCGATCGACCGAGGCGTCGGCGATCGTCAGCCGAGCGGGCCGCTCGGCAAAGAGGACCTCTCGTCCGGTGGCGCGGGCCGCGTCGAAAAACGTGCGTGACGTCTCCACGTGCACGCAGCGCACGCCGTCTGGCAGGTAGCGCCCGAGGTACGCGCCGCCGGAGGGCAGATCGATCACGAACATGCCCGGCTCGATCGCGGCACGCTCGATCAGCGTCTGGAACTCC
Source organism: Polyangiaceae bacterium (assembly GCA_035539475.1). Taxonomy (GTDB): domain Bacteria; phylum Myxococcota_A; class Polyangia; order Polyangiales; family Polyangiaceae; genus PMG-095. The sequence continues at coordinate 2,281 of DATLIL010000836.1, read as the reverse complement.
GCCGCACGCGCGCTGGGCTGCTCGCTCATCGCACGCTGATAGGAGTCGCCTCGCTGATCGAAGATGTTCGCGTAACCAGGAGCTCGCACCGCTCGTCCTCGGCTGCGTGGTGTAGCCAAGAACGAGCGGCTCCGCCAATGCGTCAACGTCGATTGGTCCGCTTACAGCCCGGGGGGACGTCGACGGAGGCGTAGTAGACGCGCGAGACGATGAGCTCGCGCTCGTACTGGCCGAGGTGGCCATACTTTCCCGGCTCGCTCACCGAGCCGTCGACCTCCATGTAGACGAGCCCGCAATACGGGTCCTCTTCGCTGTCACAGGAGTCGTCGAAGAGATCGTCGACCTTCAACCAGTCGGGATCGTTGGGGTATGCCTTGCCCCACCACCAGGTCTCGTCGGCCGCACAGGGCATGAAGCTGTGTTGCTCGGAACCTGCGAAGAACAAGCCGCGCGACGTGGCGCTGCGATTGACGTGACCAAAATCAGGCGGCCTGGAGTGGCACGATGTCAGTCCCAGCGCGGCAGCGGCGACCAGGAGCGACAGCGCCTTCGTCGGCATGCTCAGAAGTCCGCCGAGCCCGGCGTACGCGGGAACGGGATCACGTCGCGGATGTTCTTCATGCCGGTGACGTACATCAGCATGCGCTCGAGACCGAGGCCGAAGCCGGCGTGCGGCGCCGAGCCGTATTTGCGGAGCTCGAGGTACCACCAGTAGGCCTCCTCCGGCAGGTTCTGGCGCTTGAGTTTCTCGCGCAAGACATCGAGGCGTTCCTCGCGCTGGCTGCCGCCGATGATCTCGCCGATGCGGGGAGCGAGCACGTCCATGGCGCGGACGGTCTTTCCGTCGTCGTTCTCCCGCATGTAGAAGGCTTTGATCTCCTTCGGGTAGTCGGTGACGATGACCGGCTTCTTGAACTTCTCTTCGGTCAGGTAGCGCTCGTGCTCGCTCTGCAGATCGCTGCCCCAGTGCACCGGGAACTCCCAGCTCTTGCCGGCAGCTTCCAGCAAGCGGATGGCTTCCGTGTAGGTGACGTGCTCGAACGACGACCGTTCGACGTGCTCGAGCGTGCTGATCACCGTGTTGTCGATGCGCTGGTTGAAGAACGCGAGGTCGTCCGCGCAGTGGTCGAGCACGTGGCGAATGATCGACTTCAAGAAGTCCTCGGCGAGCTCCATGTCGCCGGCCAGATCGCAGAAGGCCATCTCCGGCTCGATCATCCAGAACTCGGCCAGGTGGCGCGGGGTGTTCGAGTTTTCGGCGCGGAAGGTGGGCCCGAAGGTGTAGACGTTGCTGAAGGCGAGCGCGAAGATCTCGCCCTCGAGCTGGCCGCTCACGGTCAGAAACGCCGGCTTGCCGAAGAAATCCTGCTGGTGGTCGACCTTGCCGTCGGGGTGGCGCGGCAGGTTCTGCAGGTCCAGGGTGGTGACACCGAACATGGCACCGGCGCCCTCCGCGTCACTGGCCGTGATGATCGGCGAGTGCACGTAGAGAAACCCACGCTCCTGAAAGAAGCGATGGATGGCGTGGGACAGCGCGTTGCGCACGCGGAAGACGGCGCCGAAGGTGTTGGAGCGCGGGCGCAGGTGACCGATCTCGCGCAAGAACTCGAAGGAGTGCCCCTTCTTCTGCAACGGGTAGGTCTGCGCGTCGGCGCCGCCGAAGATCTCGAGCCCCGTGGCCTTGAGCTCGACCGCTTGCCCCGCCGCCGGCGATTGCACGAGCTCACCGTCCACACGCAGGCAAGCGCCCGTGGTGGCTCGCTGCAGCAGCGCCTCGTCGATCGCGCCGCCTTCGATCACGACCTGCAGATCGCGGAAAGAGCTGCCGTCGGAGAGCTGCAGGAAGGACACACCCTTGCTGTCACGGCGCGTCTTGATCCAGCCGTGAGCCGAGACGCGTGTGCCGGGCTGCCCTTTGAGAAGATCGCGAATGTATTGTCCGGGCTTGAGCATTGATCACTTGTAAGGATCGTCGTCGTTGCCGGCCGGCTCTTCGTCGGGTCGGGCCCACTCGGGCTTTACCCACGGCGTGGGCGCAGGCGCGGGTGCGCTCGCCTGAGGCGCAGCCGAAGGTGCCGCCGCCTTGCCGCCGCCCTTGGGGGCGCCAGGCGCAGCGCTAGGGCTCGCGCTCAGCGCTGCCGAAGGAACGGTCGCGGCATCCTGGCTCTCCTCGCTGGTCGCCAGCGGCGGAACTTCTGCGCGCGGCGCGGGTGTCTTGATGCGCGGCGTGTTGACGTTGCGGGGCGGGAGCGGCGCGGGCAATGGAGCCGCCGCCTTGCCC
>DATLIL010000835.1:0-6776 GCA_035539475.1 Polyangiaceae bacterium | reverse complement strand
CTTCCGCCGCCGTTCGTACCACCCTTGCCAGTGCTTCCGCCGCCGTTCGTGCCACCCTTGCCGCTGCTTCCGCCGGTCGCTGCTCGCGCGCCGGTTCCAGCGCCGCCCTCGTCGCCCTGGAATTCGGACCCGCAGGCGCCGAGCCAGCTGACGACCAGCACGGAGGTGAGCAAAGTGAGGTGCTTGAGGTTCATCGACGATCTGTGCGTTCGGGGTTCCCTGACGTCCCGCACCATCAAGCTAACACGATGCGTTCGCGCACCTCACCCCTCTCCTCCGCAGGCCGAGAAAGTCCAATCTGGTCGCAACGATCGTGACGAGTGCCTCCGATCGCGTCAGGATGGGCCCGCATTCGATGAGGTCCTCTCGTTGCCTGGTTTTTGCGGCGTTGCTCGCCTGCAGCCGCCACGACCCCGCGCCCAGTGTGAAGCCGGCGCAAGCCGCAGCGCCCGTCTCGAGTCAGGAGGCGCCAGCCAGAGCCTCGCTCGAGGTGCCGGCGCGGCAGCGTTATTCTCCGCCTGATCTCGCGCCCGGCGAGCGTCGTCCGCTGCTGCTCTTTCTGCACGGCCTCGGTTCGTCGGGGCGCGTCGCCTTCGACGGGCTGGGCTTGCAAAAGCTCGCCGAGCGAGAACGGATCCACCTCGTCGCGCCGGACGGCACGCTCGACGCGCGCGGCCGCCGCTTCTGGAACGCGCACCCGGCGTGCTGTGACTTCGAGCAAAAGGGCATCGACGACGTCGGACGCCTGGGCGCCTTGCTGGCGAGCCTGGGAGCCGAACCGAACGTCGATCCACGGCGCCTCTACGTGGCCGGCTTTTCGAACGGCGGCTTCATGGCACACCGGCTCGCCTGCGAACGCGGTGAGCTGATCGCGGCGATCGCCAGCCTCGCCGGCGTCGGGCCCGCCTCGGGCGCGGCTTGCAAGCCGTCGAACCTCGCCGTGCTCGAGGTACACGGCGACGCCGACAACATCGTCAGCTACGACGGCGGCCACCTGTTCGGCCGAGCCGAGATGCCGAGCCACGCGTCCGCCCGCGAGACATTTCAGGACTGGGCCAGGCGCTTCGGCTGCTCTGGTCAGCCGCGCTCGGGTGACGCGCTCGACCTCGACCAGACGCTGCCGGGGGCGGAGACGGAGACGTCGAGCTTCGAAGGCTGCCCCGGCGGGAGCGTGGCGCTGTGGACGGTGCGCGGAGGCAAACACGCCATCGGCGCAGACCCGGCATTTGCGCAGCAGATCTGGGCCTACCTTTCAAAACACGTGAAGCCGCGCCTAGAGTCCGCCCCATGAGTGACGAGCTTTCGGTGCGCCGCGCCCGCATCCCGGACCTGCGGCGATTGTCCGAGTTTGCCGGTGAGCTCGTGCGTCTACACCACGTTGCGGACGCGCAGCGCTTCTTTCTCCCCGAGCGGGTCGAGGAAGGTTACGCGAGCTGGTTGCGCCGTGAGCTCCACAACAAGGGCGCGGTGGTGCTGGTGGCCGAGCAGGGTGAAGAGCTCGTGGGCTACGGCTACGGGGCGCTGCAAGCACGCGACTGGAATGCCTTGCTCGATGAACATGGCGCGATCCACGACGTGTTCGTCACGAGCGACGGCCGCCGCCGCGGCGTCGGACGCCTGCTGGTCGAGGCCATGATCCGCGAGCTGGAAGCACTCGGCGCCGCCAGCATCGTGCTCACCACCATGGTGAAAAACGAGGCCGCACAGAGGCTGTTCGAGAGCTGCGGCTTCCGCCCCACGATGCTGGAGATGACACGAAGCAAGACCTAGGGGCAGTCGCCGCCCTCGGGCTTGTTGATGAACGAGAGATCGTCGACCCACAGGTCGTAGACCATCGGGCGATTCAGGTAGAACTCGACCGAGGTGACCGCGGCGAGGTCGAGCTCGCCATCTGGAGATTGCTCGTAGCCGGGCCAGTTGCCCTGGTGCATCTCGCTGAACAGGACGGTGTACTCTTCCCACTCGTCGGTCGGGTAGAGGATCTTGGCGTGGTGGTCGTAGCAAAAGCCCGGGCCGCCGCCGGCACCACTGGCAGCAGCCGGGTCCACGCAGTTTCCGCCCGCCGGGACCGTGTTCATGTCCGGGATGCGGATCTCGATCTGATCGTACAGCGCGTTCACGTCGGCGCCGCGCTTGGCCCAGAAATGGATGCCGCAGTAGGCCGACGCATCGTACGGCGTCGAATCCGGGCTCTTGAAATGGACGCCGACGAAGGCCCCCCAGCTGTCGGCCGCCATGGTGAAGCCCTCGGCGCGCAGGTGGACGCTGTGCGTGCTGCCGTCGCGTGCGTCTTCGGTAGCGAGCTCGCTGACCAGACCCGGGAAGTTGGTCTTCGGCGGAGTGGTCGTGCCGGTGCCGTCGTTGTCGGTGACCCAGCGTCCGGTGCGACCGCCGTTCGGCAAGACGATCGTGTTGCCGTCCTCCATGTCGTCGATCAGCTCGTACGTGGGGACCGCGACGTCACCGCCTTGACCGCCCTCCGCGGCGCCAGCGTTACCCGCAGGAGTGCTGCTCGACCCTGCAGTTCCGCCCGTGCCACCGCCGCCCGTGCCCGCTCCAGCGCTGCCCGTACCAGCGCTGCCAGCACTGCCGCTCGCACCACCACTGCCACCGCCGCTCACGCCACCGCTGCCACCGTGCTCCACGGTTCCGCTGACGGTGAGCAGGCTCTCGTCGTACACCGAACAGGCGGCGGCCGAAACGAGCACAAGCCACCCGGCGTGGCCGCGAAGTCTCATCAGCTTCGTAATGTACGCCGTGCCGGCCGCCGGTCAAAGTCCGTACAGGGTTGCCTGGCTCAGCCGCAGTGGCCGGTGTGCACGAGCTCGAGGTCGTCGACGAGGATCTCGTAGTCTTCCACCTCGTCCACACTGAAGACGATACCGAAGAGCGTTGCCGGATCGAGCTTGCCGCTGGGTGACTTGTAGCCAAACCCCCACTGCACGAGGTCCTCGAAGCGCACCATGTAGTCATTCCACTCCGGGGTGACGGGCACGCTGGTGTGGAAATCATCGTTGCAACGCTGATCGCCGGCGTCCTCGCTGTCGGTGCACAGGCCCCCCGCCGGCGAGGAGTACTTGTCCACCACGCGCAGCACGAGATCGCTGTTTTCCGGCCCGCGCTTGGCCCAGAAGTGCAAGCCGCAGAACGCGCTGGCATCGATGGACGTGCCGGCCGCGCGCATGCTCACCACCATGAGCGCGCCCCAGCCTGGGCCCGCGAATCCCGTCACGTGCATGCCGGCGGCGTAGAGGCTGTCGCCACGTGGAGCGCCGGCCGTCGCGAGCTCGGTCATCGTGAAGGTCGCGGCGCCCTGCGGGGGCTCCTGCGTCGATCCCACCGTCGCGTCGTTGTGCGTCTGCCAGAAGCCATCGCGATCGGTGCCGGTGAGGACGAAGCGATTGCCGTCCTCCATGTCGTCGATGAGCTCGTAGGCTGCGCCACCAGCCCCGACGCTGTCGTCACCGGCAGCGCCGCCGCCCACACCAGCGTGGTCGTGGCCGTGGTCGTCGCCAGCATCACCACCGTGGTTGTCGCCACCGCTCGTGCCGCCGTTACCCGAGCTAGCGCTGCCGCCGGTGCCGCTCGTCGCCCCCTGACCACCCCGAGGCGCGTCCGAGCCGCCGGCCCCCGAGCTCGCTCCGCCACCGCCGAGTCCGCCCTCGGTACCGCCGCCCCCGCCCGCGTTTACCCCGACGAGCAGACCCTGGTCGTACACCGAGCAGGTCACGCACAGGCCCAGGGCTACGAGCGAGGCTCGTAGTCGGGGACGGGTGGAGGGATGCGGCGTTGGCACGGACGCGACGCGTGGTGTGTCCGGTTTCCAGGAATCCGCCGCCGCCACGGCGAGAGTGAATTTTTTCATGGGTGACTTCGCGCGGCGGCAAGCTCCCTGGTAAATGGGCCTCATGTCCGACCCCGTCTCTCGTGAGCTCCAGCGGCGCGCAGAGCGCGTGCTGCCCGGCGGCGTGAACAGCCCCGTTCGCGCCTTCCGCGCCGTCGGCGGCGCACCGGTGTTCATCAGCAAGGCGCGCGGCTCCAAGGTCTACGGCGCCGACGGCCGCGAGTACGTCGACTACGTCGGCTCCTGGGGGCCGGCCATCCTGGGCCACGCTCATCCAGCCGTGCTCGCGGCAGTGCAAGAAGCAGCGCAAGACGGCTTGAGCTTCGGCGCGCCGACCGAGCGCGAGGTGCGCTTCGCCGAGGCCGTGATCGCTCGCTACCCGAGCATCGCCATGCTGCGCTGCGTTTCGAGCGGCACCGAGGCAACGATGAGCGCGCTGCGTGTGGCGCGTGGCTTCACCCGGCGCGAGCTGATCGTGAAGTTCGACGGCGGCTACCACGGTCACGCCGACTCGCTCCTGATCAAGGCTGGCAGCGGCGCGGCCACCTTCGGTAACCCGGACTCCGCCGGCGTCCCGGCGGCCACCGTCGCCAACACCGCCACGCTGGCCTACAACGATCTCGGCGCACTGCGCGAGCTCTTCGCCCAGCGCGGGCGGGACATCGCGGCGGTGATCGTCGAGCCGGTAGCGGGCAACATGGGCCTCGTCCCACCGGTGTCCGGCTTCCTCGAGAACATCGTCGAGCTTTGCACCGCGAACGGAGCGCTCTCCGTCTTCGACGAGGTGATGACCGGCTGCCGCCTGGCGCCCGGCGGCGCACAGGAGCGCTTCGGCATCAGCCCCGACCTCACCTGCCTCGGCAAGATCGTCGGCGGCGGTATGCCGCTGGCCGCCTACGGCGGCAGGCGCGACGTCATGGAGCTCATCGCACCGCTCGGGCCCGTCTACCAGGCTGGGACGCTGAGCGGCAACCCGCTGTCGGTGGCGGCTGGGCTCGCCACGCTCGAGCTGCTGGACGCCTCCGTCTACGAGCGGCTCGAAGCGCTGGGCGCGCGCCTCGAAGAGGGCCTGCGCCGCGCCGCGAGCGACGCCGGTGTCTCCGCCGTGGTGCAGCGCGTCGGCTCCATGCTCACGCTCTTCTTCAGCGCCGAGCCGGTCCGCTCCTTTCAGGACGCCCTGCGCTCGGATACGCGGCGCTTCGGCAGCTGGCATCAAGGCCTGACCGAGCGCGGCGTCTACTGGCCCCCTTCGCAGTTCGAAGCCGCCTTCATTTCGGTCGCCCACTCGTTCGACGACATCGACCGCACCGTGGATGCAGCGCGACAGGCGCTTTCGAGCTAGAATAGGCGAGCCGTGCAGCTCCATTGTCCCACCTGCCAGGCCGCGTTGTCCGACACGGCGGAAGACCGTACCTATCGGCCGTTCTGCTCGCAGCGTTGCAAGCTGGCGGACCTCCACAACTGGCTGAACGGGGTCTACCGCATCTCCACGCCGCTCGATCCAGGCGAGATCGGCGAAGACGACTTCCAGCTCGAAGGCGATGACAACAAGCTCCGAAGTTGAGCCTCAGGACGAGATGGCCAAAGAAGACAGCGTACTCAGGGCCATCACCGATGACGGCGCGTTTCGTGTGATCACCGCCGTGACCACGCGCACCGTGCGCGGCGCCGTGGGCGTGCAGGGCGTCGAGGGAGATACGGCCAAGCACTTCGGCGATCTCCTGACCGGCGCCGTGCTCTATCGCGAGACGATGGCGCCGAACTATCGCGTTCAGGGCGTGCTCAAGGGTGCCGGCGGCAAGGGCAGCCTGGTGGCGGACTCGCATCCCTCCGGCAAGACGCGCGGTCTCGTGCAGCTGCCGAAGGAGGGCGATCTGACGATCAGCCAGGGCGCGGTGATGCAGATGATGCGCTCGCTGCCCAAGGGCGGCATCACGCAGGGTATCGTCGAGGTGCCGGACAAGGGCGGCATCTCCAGCGCGCTGATGGCCTACCTGCACACCTCCGAGCAGGTGGTGAGCATGATCGCCGTGGGTACGCTCGTCGAGCAGGGCCAGGTCGTGAGCGCCGGGGGCTACCTGCTGCAGCTCCTGCCCGAGGCCGGGCGCGGTGCGCTGATGATCATGACCGAGCGGCTGCGCGAGTTCGAGAGCATCGATGCGCAGCTCGGCGCTGCGGAATTTTCTCCATCCTGGTTACTCGAGCAATTGCTCTACGGCATGCCCTTCACGCGCCTGGAAGAGAGCCGCATCGGCTTCGAGTGCTGGTGCGACGAGCTCAGGGTGGTCGAAGCGCTGGCTACGCTGAGCCGCGCTGATCTCGAGCACCTGCTCTCCACCGGCGAAGTGCTGGAGATTTCCTGCGAGTACTGCAAGCACGAGTACCGCATCCCCCCCGCTCGCCTGCGCGGCCTGCTCGACAAGAGCTAGGCACTGCTTTGCAGCAGCCTGGCCGCAGAGCTAGGTAATGGCGGTGCAAAAGCTGGCCGTCGCCCTGATCACTGCCCTGACGGCGTGCTCCTCACCAGGGCGGGACGTGCCTCCGCCTCTGCCGCCCGCGCCTGTCCCGAGCGGGGCAGCCAGCCCCCCCGCCTCGCCGCGCACCACCAGCGTCAGCGTGCTCGGGCTGAACGACTTGCACGGACGCATCAGCGCGCTGCCGGTCTTCGCCGGCCACGTGGCGATCGTCAAGGAGCAGCGCGAGCGTGAGGGCGGCGGCGTGCTCCTGCTCGACGCGGGCGACATGTTCCAGGGCACGCTGGAGTCGAATCTGAGCGAGGGCGAGAGCGTGATCGCCGCCTATCGCGCGCTCGGCATGCAGGCCGCGGCGCTCGGCAACCACGAGTTCGACTTCGGCCCCGTGGGGGAGGCCACGAGCGGCGACGCGCAGGGCGCGATCAAGGCGCGCATCGCGCAAGCCGGGTTCCCGGTGC
>DATLIL010000834.1:0-15285 GCA_035539475.1 Polyangiaceae bacterium | reverse complement strand
AGCATCAAGGGGACGACGCCGAGCAAGAAGGCGATCGACGTCATCAGGATGGGGCGGAGGCGAACGGCGGCACCGCCGATCACGGCTTCGAGGGGCGATTTGCCCTGCAGGCGCAGGTGCTCGGCGAACTCGACGATGAGGATGGCGTTCTTGCTGGCCAGGCCGATCAGCATGACCAGACCGACCTGGCAGAAGACGTCGTTGGGAAAGCCGCGCGCGGTTTGCAGGCCGAGGGCGCCGAGGATGGCGAGCGGCACGGAGAAGATGACGACGAACGGCAGCACGAAGCTCTCGTACTGAGCTGCGAGCACCAGGAACACGAACACGAGGCCTAGGCCGAAGATGACCAGCGTCTGGCCGCCGCTCTCCTTCTGCTCGAGGCTGGCGCCGGTCCACTCCGAGCCCATGCCCTCCGGCAGGACGTCCGCGGCGAGGGCTTCCATCGCGGCCAGCGCCTCACCGGAGGAGACGCCGGGCGAGGCCTGACCGTTGATCTCCGCCGAACGAAACAGGTTGTAGTGGCGAATGACCTGCGCGCTCGTCGTCGGTGTGACGCGCACCAGGCCCTCGAGCGGGAGCATCTGCCCGGCTTCGTTGCGGACGTAGAAGGCGCCGATGTCCTGAGGGTTATCGCGGAACTGCTTGTCGGCTTGAAGGTAGACGCGATAGGTGCGGCTCGCGTAGTTGAAGTCGTTGACGTACTGGCTGCCCATGTAGAGCTGCAGCGTGCTGAAGATCTGGTCGATGGGGACGCCGAGGGCCTTGGCCTTCTGGCGATCGACCTCGAGGTCGAGCAGCGGCGTGGATGCGGTGAAGGTGCTGAACACGCCGCGCAGCTTGGGCTGTTCGGCGGCCTTGGCGATCAGGCGGTCCACTGCCGAGGAGAGCTCGTCCAGGCCGCGGCCACCGGACTGATCTTCGACCACGAACTGAAAGCCGCCCACGGTGCCGACACCGCGGATCGCGGGGGGCATGAAGGGCACCGCGCGCGCCTCACCGATGCGAGCGAGCGCCGGGCGCAAGCGCTCGACCAGCGCGGCCACGGTGTGCTCCTTGCCCTTGCGGTCTTCCCACGGCTTGAGCATGGAGAAGACCTGGCCCATGTTGGGGCCGTTGCCGAGCTGGGAGAAGCCGCCGATGGCGAACATCCCGCGCACCTCTGGCTGGGCCTTGAGGATGTTCTCGACCTGGATCAGCACGCGCTCGGTCTCGGCCAGCGACATGCCTTCCGGACCCTGGATGCCCACGATCACGTAGCCCTGGTCCTCGTCCGGAATGAACCCGGTGGGCACCGAGCGAAACAGGATCACCGTGCCGGCCAGGCAGGTGAGGAACGTGAGCAGCACGGCGAGCGGATGCCGCAGCAGCCGACCGAGCAGGCGGGCGTAGGTCTCCCTCAAGTAGTGCAGGGCCTGGTCGACCTTGCGGAAGACGATCCACTTTTCGCCCTCGCGCTCCTGCAAGAGCAGCGCGCTCAGGGCCGGCGTGAGGGTGAGCGCGCAGAAGGTGGAAAGGCCCACCGCTGCGGCGATGGTCAGGGCGAACTGGCGGTAGATGGCACCCGTCGTGCCGGGAAAAAAGGCCACCGGCACGAACACGGCGATCAGCACGATGGAAATGGCGACCACCGCGCCGGCCACCTCGCGCATACCTTCACGGGCTGCCTGCAGCGCAGAGAGCTTCTTCTCCTCCATCAGTCGCTCGACGTTCTCGATCACGACGATGGCGTCGTCGACCACGAGACCGGTCGCCAGCGTCAGGCCGAACAGCGTGAGCGTGTTGATCGAGAAGCCGAACAGCTTGACGAAGGCGAAGGTGCCGAGCAGCGACACGGGTAGCGTCAGCGCCGTGATCAGCACGCTGCGCCAGCCGTGCAAGAACACGAAGATGACCAGGATGACGAGCAGGATCGCCTCGCCCAGCGTCTTGGTCACCTCGTCGATCGAGGCGCGCACGGCCAGCGTCGTGTCCGTGGCCGGCTTGTATTCCATGCCCGGCGGGAACTGCTTGGCCAGCCGATCCATCTCGCGGAACACGGCGTCTCGCACGTCGAGCGCGTTGGCCGAGGGCAGCTGAAAAATGCCGACGCCGACCGCCGGGCGCCCGCCGAAGCGCAGGATCTGACCGTAGTTTTCGGCTCCGAGCTCGACGCGCGCCACGTCACGGATGCGCACGATCTGCCCGTCGGTGCCGCGCTGCACGACGATCTCGCTGAACTCGTCGGCCTCGACCAGACGGCCGCGGGCACGCACGGCGATCTGGTACTTCTGAGCCGGATCCGCCGGGGGTTGACCCACCTGTCCGGCCGCGACTTGCAGGTTCTGCTCCTGCAGCGCCCTGATCACTTCCTGGGCGGTGATCTTCCTGCGGGCAAGCTCGGTGGGATCGAGCCAGACGCGCATCGAGAACTTGCGCTCGCCGAAGATGCGCACTTCGCCGACGCCCTTGATGCGCTTGAGCGCGTCCTTGATGTTGACGTCGGCGTAGTTCGACAGAAACTTGGAGTCGTAGCGATCGTCCGGGCTGAACAGGCCCATGCTCATCAGGAGCTGGGTCGAGGCTTTCTGCACCACGATGCCGGTCTGATTCACCAGCGCCGGCAGCCGTGGAGACGCGCGACTCACGCGGTTTTGCACGTCGACGGCCGCGACCTCGATGTCGCGCGACGGCTCGAACGTGATCGTGATGGTCGAGACGCCGTCGTTGCTGCTGGTGGAGGACATGTAGCGCATGCCCTCCACGCCGTTGAGCTCCTGCTCGAGCGGGATCGTCACCGCCGTCTCGACGACGTCCGAGCTCGCACCGACGTAGGTGCTCGTCACCGTGACCTGCGGCGGCGCCAGGTCCGGGTACTGCGCGATCGGCAGCGACGGCAGCGCCAGGATGCCCACCAGCGTCAGGATGATGGAGCAGACCGCCGCGAAGATGGGCCGGCGTATGAAGAACTCGACGAACATCCGCTGCTTGCTCGCGTCAGGGCCGGCTGGCGGTGCTCGGCGGTTTGGGCTTCACCCGCATGCCGTCGCGCAGCGCCTGCAGCGACGAGACGGCGACCTGATCGCCCGGTGAAAGCCCGCTCTCGATCACGTAGTTCTGCTCGCCCAGCGGCCCCAGCGTCACCGGCCGCCGCACCACGACCATGCCGTTCGGCCCGTTCTGAACCGCAAACACGAACGGCTGTCCGCTCTGACGCACGATGGCGAGCGCCGGCACCTGCAGCGCCTCGCGCGTGCCGAACACGAGCCGTGTTCGCACCATCTCGTTCGGACGCAGGCCCACGCTGTTACCGAAGACGGCCCTGGCGTCGACGAGCTGCGTCCTCTCGTCGGTCTCGGGCGCCACGAAATACAAGGTCGAGGAGAGCAGCACTTTGCCGCTCGAGTCGAGCACCTCGATCGGCGTGCCCACGCCGATGCCGCGCGCACGCTCCGCAGGCACCGTGACGCCGATCTCGAGCAGCTCACCCTGCGTGATACTGGTCAGCGGTGTGGACGCCTCGACGTAGTCGCCCACGCGCACGACCACATCGCCCGCAACGCCGGCGATCGGCGCGCGCACCTGGTGAAAGCCGACCTCCACCCGGCTCTGCGACACCCGCGCCGCGCTCGCCTTGACGCCTGCTTCGGCGGCCTTCACCTCGGCCTGGGCCTTGTCGAGATCCTGTCCTGTGCTCAGGCCTTCTCTGACCAGCGCTTCGGTGCGCGAGAGCGTCCGCCGCGCGAGCTCGAGGTTGGTGCTCGCGGAGTTCTCCTCGGCCTGAGCGCTCTCGAGCGCGGCCTTTTCCTCACGTGCGTCGACCTCGATCAGCACCTCGCCGGCCTTCACCTCCTGGCCCGGCCGCACCAGGATCTTGCGAATGTAACCGCCGATCTGCGGCAGCAGGTTGACGCTCTGCCGCGAGATCACGGTTCCCAGGTACTCGCTCGTGTCTCGCACGGGCTTGCGCGTGAGCGTGAGCATCTCCACCTCGCGTGGCGGCGGTGCCGCGGCCTTCTGCTCGGCAGGAGCATTGCAGCCGGAAATCGCGAGCGCGGCTGCGAGCAGCAACGAACCAAGCCGGGCGGGGTTACTCACTCCGCGAGCTTTAGTTGCCGCGCCCTCGAACGCAAGCACCGAAGGAGCCCAAAAAGGCCGACGCGCCGCGGGAATGTAAGGTTTCGTAAATCCCCCCACACGGCGCTTTACACACGCCGAGGGGGGCTCTAGGCATCCGGGCTGCTTGGCGTTGCAGCTTCAGTCCGTCCCTGCTGCGCCCGAGCTCATGGAAACACGGCCCTCGTCGGGAAGGGGATGTCGTTCTCCCAGCAGCCCTTCCCGGTGCGGGTGTACATCTGCCAGCGGTCACCTTCGAAGGGGTATCGCGTCAGCGTGTTCGAGGCGGTGATGTCTGCCCCCTGCGGCTTCGAATCATCGACACGGGGTATGCAGGTGATCTCCAGGATCTCTTTGCCTCCACTCGCCGTGGGGGACAGCTTCCAACCCGACTTCAGCCTGGACGACACGGACACCTGAACAGGTTTGCCAGTCTTTGCATCGATCGTCCTGAGCCACTCGAGTGTCCCCTGGGTCACCTCGGCGAACCGGGTATAGGGTCCCGTGAAGGAGCCGAATCCAATCGAATTGTCGACCGTCACCTGATAGCTCGCCCTATCTGAGCGGAGGGAGACCTGATCGATCGTGGCCAGCGGGCGCTCCAAAACGTAGGACCTTGGCTCTAGGAAGCCTGCGGTTCTTCAGACCTGCGCGCCGATCTCCTTGCCCGCGCCCGTCTCGCCGAGGAGCAGGACGTGGGCGTCGGTGGCCGCGGCGCCGGCAAGCTGATCGCGGAGATCCCCAGGCCGCGCGGCTCTCGCCGACCATGCCGTACGGATCGGGTTCACCGAATCGAAATGGGCGTGTCGGGGTAGTAGGCGCTCGACTGAAAGAGGAGCGGTCGAGGCTCGACCACGTGCTCCAGCCTCAGCGTGTCTCCGGCGCCCACGCTGCATTCGGACACGAGCTCGCCATTCAGGTAGAGCGGGCGGCTTGCCGCGGTTTTCGACCTGGACGCGCCCATGTCCCCCCGGCGTGATCTTGAGCTGGTGCCCGGGAGATGCTGGTGCCGCCGAAGGCAGACGTCGTCAGCGAGGTGCCGGGACGCTGCTCGACGAACGGCAGCGGCGGATCGTTCGGGTAGTTCTCGTGGGGCCGACCGACGTAGCCTGAGGCGTCGAGTCGCGCTGCGTGGCCGACGCGATCCGGCGCGCCGACGAAGTAGGCGATCACGAGGTGCAGCACCGGCTCCCGAGCTCCTCCGGCTCGTTGACCCAGGGCGCGTGCACGTCGCTGTCAGTGCTCAATTCGTCGGCCTTGGCGGCGGCTACAGGTCGAGCCGATACAGGTGCTGCCGGTCCGTGACGTAGAGGCGGCCTTCATGAACGCCCATCCAGGTCGTGATGTCGAAGCCACTGGCGACGGGCTCTCCGGCGGTGCCGCCCGCGGGCAGGCGTGAGATCTCGCCGCACGTCGTCCCTGTTTCCCAGAGCAGCTCGTCGCCGTTCAAGACGAGCTCGTCTGCCGAGTCCTTGAGGTCACTCACGACCACCGTCGAGGCGTCTCCATCGAACGGGAAGTACATGATTTCGTAGTGGGACTTTTCGCTCCAGAAGAGGCCGTCACTGCTGGTGATGGCGGCGCCGGGGGCAGTGATGTCGACGAGCGGCTCCGCGGTGCCTCCGATCGCCGGGATGCGCATGAGCGAATTGGCGTCCACGTCGAAGAAGTAGAGCTGGTCACCTGCGGGAACGAGTGCGCCCTCGGTGCGCGCGCCTTCGTAGAGCAGCTCGGCGGGTCCGCCGCTCCTGGGCACGCGATAGACTTCGTCTGGACTGTAGCCGTAGAAGTACACGTTCTGTGCGTCCGCCGCGACCGTCTCCATGGAGCGGGTCGTCGCGAGCACGGTCGACTGCGCGACGCTCGCGATCTTCGCCGTCTTGAGCTCGCCCATGGTGCTGTTCTGAACGTCGCCTTCGTGCCAGATCAGATCGTCGCCCACCAGGATCGTCGTGGTCGACGGGAACTCGTCGAGCTCTTCGACCACATCGTCGGTGAGGGAGATACGGATCAGCCGGAGGTCGGCGATGTCCGCGGTGCCGCCGCCGATGAGGTACAGGTGCTCGCCCACGAAGCCGAGCCCGGTGAGGAACCGCACGCTCATCTCCTCGTAGAGCAGCGTGACGCCCTGAGCATCGGTCTCGCCGAGCTCGAGGTCGAAGTTTTGACAGCCTGCGCTGCCCGCGGAGCCCGCGCTCCCCGACGACCCTGCCGCGCCTCCGCTGCCGCCTCCTGCCATCGAGCCGCCAGCGCCGCCCATTGCCGAGCCCGCAGTGCCTGCATCACCGCCCGACGCCATTCCAGCGCTGCCAGACGCGGCGCCGCCCGAACCGCCCGACTTGTTCGATCCCGCTGGTGCGCTGCAGCCGGCAAGCGCCAGCACCAGCGAACCAGCCACAGCGATCACCGCCGCTGAACCCTTCACATCACGCCTCATCACGAGAACCTCCCACGAACCTCAGCGTACCACGGCGGGACCGTTTTTGTGCCTTTTGCCACTATGAGGACCGTGCGAGGCTCGTGCTGTGGTGACGAGGAGCATCTGGATCAAGGGCGCCGTGAGCGTGCTGGGGCTGCTGGCTGCCGTGGGCAACACGTCGGAGGCGCTTGCCGCTGGAAGTGGCGAGCGTGCGCTCGGCTTCTCCAACCTGGTGCTACGCGTCGAAAACAGCAGTGGTATTGCCATCGCGCCGGATGAGTTTCGGGTCCATCTGCTCGAGCGGCTGCGGGAGCTCGGCCTGAACGCGGTCGGCGCCGAGAGCGTGGTGTTCGCCAAGGACGAGCAGGACAAGGCCGAGGTGGTTCTCGGCGGCACGATCCGCCAGCTCGAATGCCAGGACGTCGAGAGGCGTGTCAACTGTCGCATCGGAGTGCGCTGGGAGCTGCTCGACGTTGCGCTCGACAAGATCGTGTACGAGGTCACCACCACGCACGCAGTGTTCGACGTATCGAGAGAAGACCACGAGGGCACCGGTAAAGCACTCGTGCTCGGAGCGCTCGAGTCGCTGGCCAAGCGCGACAAGTTTCGCGACCAGCTCCGCGCCGCGCCCAAACCCGAGGCGGCGCCGACTTATGCGGAAGCGACCTTCCGCGGCTGCGCGACGGCGGCCCAGCCCATGCCGGCGAGCGCCAGCGACGCCATTCGGGCCACCGCGATCGTCGAGACCGGCCGCGGCTTTGGCAGCGGCTTCTTCCTCAACGAGGAGGGGCTCGTGGTCACCGCGGCGCACGTGGTCGAATCCGGCGGAGCGACCATTCGGTTGCGCGACGGTACGACCTTCCAGGCGCTCCTGATCCGCAGCAACCGACTGAGTGACGTGGCGTTGTTGCGGCCGGAAACGCCGCAAAAGACGGCCTGTCTCCAGATCGGCGAGCGCCGTGACCTGCTGGGCGCCGATGTCTACGCCATCGGCTCTCCCGCCAGCCGCGAGCTCGCGTTCTCCGTCACGCGAGGGATCGTCAGCGGCGCACGTAGCTTCGACGGCGTGGAGTTCTGGCAGACGGACGCCTCGATCAATCAAGGCAACAGCGGTGGACCGCTGCTCACGAGTGACGGCAAGGTGTTCGCCATCGCCAGCTGGAAGATCGTGGGCAGCGCCGTCGAGGGCATCGCCTTCGGCGCGCCGATCTTGCCTGGGCTCAAGGCGCTCGGGCTCACGCCGGGCGACGCGACCGCCGCTGCCCTCAGCGAGGCCAAGGCACTTGGCGACGTCAAGAAGGCATCGACTGCCAGCTTCGTCGACGAGGAAGACGAAGCTCCCAGTCTCGACCCCGAGGGCGATCGCCAGCGCGAGCTGGAGCTCGCGGAATTGGAACGGCAACACCAGGACAGGGAACGCGAGCGCCGCGAGGATGCGGAGCGCGATCGCCTCACGCCCACCTACGTGAAGGCGATGAAGTACGGCGGCCCCGTGCTGGCCGGAGCCGGTGTGATCGGCGCCCTCGTCAGCGCCCAGGGGTACTCCGACGGTTCCACGACCGAACCAGAGTACCAGCGCCTGCGATTGACCAATGACCTGAGCTGGGTCGCCATCGGCGTGGGCAGCGCCGCCTTCGTGCTGTCCTTCGTCCTGACGCCGGAGGTCAAGCTCAGCGAGGCGAAAAAGGCTTCGATCAGCGTCGCCGTCGGGGGCAACGGCTTGTCGGTGCGGGGGCGTTACTGATGATGGCGAAAAGGATTGGGGCCTTCGCGCTGGCGTTGACCGCGGCGGCGTGTCTGCGGGCGGCCGTGGACGAGCCCGACGTGTGGCCCTGCGAGACGAACGCCGACTGCCTGGATGGCAACCGCTGCCTCGTCGCCGCGAGCGGCCATGGCGAGTGCCATCCGCCCGACTTCTGCTTCTCGACTGCCGATTGCGGTAGCGGTCTGGTCGGCTGCGTCAACAACACCTGCAGGCAGTTCGAGTGCGGGTTGTTCGACGCGAGCGCCTGTGGGGACTACGGCTGCAACACCACCACCTCGACCTGCTACACGTCGTGCGTCGGCGCCGAGTACTGCGCTCCGGGCCACGTTTGTCTGGAGTCGGAGTGCGTACCACCGCCGTGTACCGCCGACACCGCCGAAGTTTGTGGCGACTACGCCTGCCTCGACGGGCTTTGCCTCACGAGCTGCGTCGGCTCCAGCGACTGTGCACCGTACCTCACTTGCGATGCGGGGGTGTGCAAGGCGGTGCCGCTGACTGACGGCTCTGCCTGCCCGTTGGACGACGCTTGTGTGTCCAAAAGCTGCCAGAACGGCGTGTGTGCACCGTGCGCCGACAGCACCTGCACCGCGGCGATTTGTGCGGACGTCGAATGCGGCTCCTTCGCTGGTGTCGATTGCGGTGGCTGCGATGGCGCGAACTATTGCGAGCTCAATCAGTGCATTCCGGCTTGCGACGTCGGGATGTGTGGTGTCCATAACGGCGTGGATTGCGGCGGTTGCCAGGAGCTGAACTATTGCGACCCGAGCGGGTCCTGTCAGCCCGCGTGCGCCGACAGGGAATGCGGCACGAACCTCGGAGTCGATTGCGGTAGCTGCGCCGACGGCAAGGCATGCAACGACGAAGGCCTGTGCGTCGACGCGATTTGCCCTGAGGATCAGACCCACTACTGCAAGGATCAGCACGTGTACATGTGCTTCGACGGCTTCGACACTGCGCTAGTCGATGCATGTTACGGCGACGACTACTGCGAGGAGGGCGTGCCGACCTGTCACACGTATCTGTGCCCGGGTACGACGTGTTACGACTTCCACGAGGTCACCGGGGGCAACTGTACGGACGTGCTCACCTCCAGCAGCGCGGCGCTGGGCAACATCTACGCGGTGAACGAGGCCGCCAGGCTGGTCAACTTCACGCAGACCGTCGACATGAGTGGTTTCGGTCCGCGCCGCTGGTTCGTCTACGACAGTACCAGCGCCAACGGGCCCTTTACGGAGATCGCCTCGGTGACGGTGTTCTCGTACGATCCCGGCGGGCCTCAGACTTCACCGACCTTCGAGATCGATCTCGAGGTCGACCACTGGTACATCCTCGGCGTCGAGGCAGCGTCGCCCGACGTGACCTACACCTTTTGCTACAGCGCCTTCGAGCCCGAAGACGGATTGCCTTTCGGCATGCGCAGCGGGAGCTACTACTCGGCCGATGGTCTTCCCGCCGGGTCGATCGTCGATCCGACCGGCCCCGGCCCGACGCTGCAGGAAGTCTACGTCACGGAGATTGGGTTCTGACGCGAAGGTCAGGGCGCGTCCGCCTCGGAGATCCGCATGGGTACGGACCAGGGCAGCGTCGCTCTGACCACGCCGATCACGTAGGTCGTGACGAAGACCAGCAGCCACGGCAACCAGGTGCCGGCGAAGCCCATGAGCACGTCGCTGCTTCCGGGTGCGAAGAAGCGCAGCGCCAGGTCCAGAACGACGACGAGCCCCGTGAAGAACGACGCGCTCGGCAGCGGATCTCGCGCGCCTCGCACGCTGAAGTAGTGCCAGGCGACCATGCCGAAGATGATCGCCGCGGCGATGGCGCGAACGACGACGGTGCGCTGCGGGGTCGCGACCTCCAGCAGCCACAGCACGAGCACGGCGCACAGACCCCAACCGACCAGGCCGTGAGTGACCAGCCGGGCAAGCGAGCGCCCGGGCGGCTCACGCGCAGGGCCCGCGCTCGCGGTGGGCAGCGCCGCCGCCAGTCGTTCCGCCCAGCCCCGCACGCGCTCCGGGTTGCCGCTGAAGGTGACGTGACCCAGCGTTCCGACGCGTTCCATCAAGACATCGACCTGAGGTGTGGGAGGGAGGGCGTCGAGCGGGCCGCTCGAGAACATCCAGACGGGGATACGACGCAGCTCGTCCAGGTGGCCCGAAACGAAGCGGCGCGCGTCGCGCTGCCAGCGGTTCGCATGGATGGCGCTTCCGATGACGACAGCATCGTAAGCGTGCAGGTCGACCACCTCGGAGACCGCTAGCACGTGCACGAAGAATCCTTCCTGCTCGAGCACGTCTGCGACGGTGCGCGCAATCTCCGCGTTGCCGGCCCAGGTCACGAGCACTCGCCGTGGGCCCATCGAAGGATTGACGCTCATGATGGACGCGGCTGCACGCTCCGTGCCGGGCACGGCTCCCAAACGAGGCCGATCGGCGCGCTCAACGAGCGTGCACACCCAAGGTCGGGACTTCGCGTTCGTCGCCCTTCTCGAGGCGCCTCAGGCGGTAGGCAACCCCGCACAGGGTCCCGCCGCTGACGATGGCCCACGCGCCGATGTAATAGACCAGCGCCAGGGCTCCGGCTTCGGGCGCGGCGAACATCAACACGCCGAACAGGATCGAGACGACGCCACCGAAGGCGAGCCAGCCTTCGCCCTGGATCACTCGCCGCAGGCGAATGGCCGTGGCGACGCGCAGGCCTCCGCTGATCATGGCCCAGGCGCCGATATAGAACAGCAAGACCATGCTGGTCGCCATCGGACGCATGAAAGCGATCACGCCGAAGGCGACGCCGATCATGCCTTCCAGCAGCACGATCCACCACTCCTCGTCGGATCTGCGCGCGCCGAAGGCCCAGAAGACGGCCAGCAGGCCCTCCACGAAGGCGTAGGCGGCGAATGCGATGAAGAGTGTGCTCAGGGTGATCCCGGGCAGCATGAAGGCGGCGAGGCCGAACAAGATGGCGACGACGCCGCGCAGGAGCGCGAGCCACCAGTACTGTGACAGTGCTTTAGCGAGCATCATGGTGCTCTCCTCTGGTTCTCGGACACGACGGTCCACACCCGATCGCAAAGATCGCAAGCGACATACCAAGTACGCGAGAAGGCTACGGAACTCGTGGGCTGAGCTCGCTGGGGCTCTCTTGCAGCGCGGCGTTCCGCCTCGCCGCCGACGTTTTGCCGAGCTCGGGCGAAGCGCGCCTCGCTCGTTGCGGACCACCCCGTCTGCTTTGGACGCGCCCGATCGATTTTCTCGACGACGTCTCGTGGCATCTCCCTTGCTCGAGCGCGCGGTGGCCAGCCATGAACAAGATCATCCCCGCGCCTCTTCAGGTCACCCCCGCTGCCGGACAATTCCGCTTCAGGGCGGGGACACGAGTGGAATATGCAGCGTTGCTCGCACCGCTCGTCGACCGCTTTTGCCGCGACGTCGCCCGGCGCACGGGGTTGTGGCTCGATCCGTTCATCGTCGGCCGTGACACGCTGGCGGCGCGCGGTCCGGCCATCAGGGTCGAGCTGCTCGACGCCCCCGAGCTCCGCGCGTTGCCCACCCCGCTCGGTGTCTCGCCGCTCGGCAAGGTCACCGCGGACGAGCGCTACTCGCTGACCATCGGCACCGACCGCATCGTTCTCCGCGCCATCGAGACGGCCGGGCTGGCGCGGGGGCTCACCACGCTGCTGCAGCTACTCGGCACGACGGAGCGCAGCCCCGAGGATGGCATCACGCTCGGAGCCACACGTATTCTCGACGCTCCGCGCTTCGCCTGGCGCGCGCTGACCGTCGATCTCGCGCGTTCGTTCTTCACGCTCGGCGAAGTGAAGCGCATCGTCGATCTCGTCGCGCTCTACAAGCTGAACGTCCTCCACCTCCACCTCACCGACGACCAGGGCTGGCGCATCCAGGCGGGCAGGCCGCCGAAGCACCGCATCCCCGACGGCAGCTTCTACACCAACGGCGAGCTGCGCGAGCTCGTGGCCTACGCCGCCGAGCGCTTCGTCACGATCCTGCCGGAGTTCGCGTCACCCGGTCACGCTGGCGCGCTACTGCGGCTACGCCCGGAGCTTGCCACCGGCCGCAATCGCTACAACGGCAGCGCCTGGCTCGATCCCGAGCTGCCGGCCACCTTCAAGCTGATCGAGGCGGTGCTCGATGAAATCGCCGGCGTGTTTCCGGGGCCGTTCATCGATATCGGCGCGGACGAGCCGCCGGGCATGCCGGAGAATCTGTACGTCAAGTGCGTCGGGCGTGCGCGTTCGTTCCTGCGCTCGCTGGGCAAGCGCACGGTGGGTCGCCAGGAGTCCATCCGCGCCGGCACCGAGCCCGACCATGTGATCCACTATCGGGTCAGCGCCAACGGCAAGAACGACCTCGAGAAGGCCCTGAAGAACGCGGTGCCCGTGATCGTATCTCCGCTCGGGAACGCACAGTTCGACGTCCCTTACGCGGAGGTGTCGGTGGACCACGCTCAGGAGCAGCGACGTAGCCGCGTCGGCCTGCGCTCGTATTCCCCGCAGACGGTCGCGCAGAGCTTCGACTGGGAACCCGCCGACGCGCTCGGCCCTCTCGCCAAGCCCCGAGGTGTGGCCGGCGTTGGTGCCGCGATCTGGGGCGACACGATCCACGACTTTCCCGACCTGACGTTCATGCTCTTGCCTCGGCTCGCCGGCGTCGCGCACAAGGCCTGGAGCAGACCAGACGCCAACGCCTGGGCCACCCACAGGAGCAGCCTCACCGCGCACTGCCGGCTCTGGGAGCAGGACGAGCTGACCTATTTCAAGTCGTCGATCGTGGATTGGCCCGCCTGATGGCGAGAGCTCTCCGCCTGCGATAGGCTTGGGCGCCTGGCGCGGGCGTCCATGACTTCACTGCCCGAATGGATCGAACCGATGGCCGCGACGCTCACCTACGAGCGTTTCACGGGGCCAGAATGGCTGTTCGAGCGCAAGCTCGACGGCATCCGCTTGCTGGCGTTCAAGCAAGGGCACGAGGTGCGTCTGTTCTCGCGCAATCGCTTGCCTCAGCACGTCCCGGCCGTGGCCGCGGCCATCGCCGCGCTCCCACCGCGTGACGCGATCATCGACGGCGAGCTGACGTGGAGCGAGGCAGGCGTCGCCTATCACGTGTTCGACGTGATCTGGCTCGACGGGCAGGACCTGGGACAGCGCCCGCTGCGCGAGCGGCAAGCGCTGCTGCGTTCCTTGCCCCTTGGCCCACCTCTCGAGCGGGTGCTTCCACTCGACGATCCGGAGCCGTGGGAACGCGCGCGCCGGGAAGGCTGGGAAGGCGTCATCGCCAAGCGCCGGGACTCGGTCTACGAGCAGAAGCGCTCGCGGCAGTGGCTCAAGATGAAGTGCGAGGCCTCGCAGGAGCTCGTCATCGGCGGCTTTACCGAGCCGCAGGGCGGGCGCGTGGGGCTGGGCGCGCTGCTGGTCGGCTATTTCGAAGGCGTCGACTGCGTTTTCGCCGGCAAGGTCGGCACTGGTTTCGACACGGCGTTGCTGCTCAGCCTGCGCGCACGGCTCGACGCTCTGGAGATCGCGGACACACCTTTCAGCAAGGGCAGCGGGCTGCCACGGCAGAACGTGCACTGGGTCGCGCCCGAGCTCGTGGTCCAGGTCGGGTTCCACGAGTGGACGACGCACGGCAAGCTGCGCCATCCGCGCTTGATCGGCCTGCGCAGCGACAAGGCGGCGCGCGACGTACGGCGCGAAGTCGCGGAGCGACGAGCGTGATCATCACGCATCCGGAGAAGGTGCTCTTCCCCGACGACGGCATCACCAAGGCCGAGCTCGCCCGCTACTACGAGACCATCGCACCGGTGATGCTGCCGCACCTGCGCGGGCGGCCGGTCACGCTGGAGCGCTTTCACCGCGGCATCGCCGAGAAGGGTTTCTTCCAGAAGGACGTGGTCAAGGGCTTCCCCGCCTGGCTCGAGCGCGTGGAGGTAGCGAAGAAGGGCGGCACGCTCCACCATCCGTTGATCAACGACACGGAGGGCTTGCTTTGGCTGGCCAACCAGAACTGCATCACCCCGCACGTGTGGGCATCGCGCACGCCCGAGCTCTTCTACCCGGATCTGTGCGTGTTCGATCTCGATCCGGCCAGGGACGAGCCCGAGGTGCTGCGCCGCACCGCGCTCGCGCTGCGTGAGCTGCTGCTCGAGCTCGGCCTGACCAGTCACGTCAAGACCTCCGGCTCGAAGGGCTATCACATCGTCGTCTCCCTCGATGGCGCAGCCAACTCCGGCGAGGTCGCGAGCTTTGCCGGAGCCGTCGGCGCGCTCCTGGTCGAACGCGATACCGAACACCTCACGCAAGAGTTCGCCAAGGTCGATCGCGCTGGCCGCATCTACGTGGACACGGGTCGTAACGGCTACAGCGCCACGTTCGCCGCGACCTATGCGGTGCGCGCCAGGCCCGGAGCGCCGGTGTCCGCGCCGTGCACCTGGGACGAGCTCGCCGCTGGTCAGGCGTTGCCGCAGAGCTTCACCCTGCGTTCGCTGCCGAGCCGTGTCGCGGAGCTGGGCGATCTCTGGTCGGAGCTGCCCCCGCAGTCGCTGGACCGAGCCCGTGCCGCCATTCTGTAGGATTCCGCCGGCGCAGGGCTGACTCACGATCGGGCGCGGGCGCGGACACTAGTCGCGAATGGCGCAATCCCTGTCGCGAGTGGCCCCGACCCTGGTGCTGAACGGGGCGCTGCTGCTAGCAGCCTGTTCCGCCGAAAGCCCCAATCCGCTGGAGCAGATGCCAGGCAGCTCCGGCGGCAGCTCTGGTGCGGCCGCCACGACCGCTGGTAGCGGTGGCGCGGCTTCTGGTGCGGGCGGGGGAGCAGGCAGTGGGACGACGGCCGGCGCGGGTGGTCTGCCCGGCATGGGCGGCACCCAGGGCACAGCGGGCGGCGCCATCGGTGGCTCGGCGGGTAGCGAAACCGCCGGTAGCGCGGGCAGCGCGGGCAGCGGCACGGCGGGAACGGGCGGCGGCGAGCCTGACGAGCCGATCGTGATCGATCCAGGC
>DATLIL010000833.1:0-15451 GCA_035539475.1 Polyangiaceae bacterium | reverse complement strand
CCCCCAAGCCACCCAGCGTCTCCCCCAAGCCACCCAGCGCCACGCCGGCGCCGCCCAGCGTCGCGCCGGCACCGCCCGTCGTTGCTGCGCCAGCAGACCTCACGCCGCCTCCGCCGAGCGTGACGCCGCGCCCACCGAGCTCGCTCGCACCCGCGCCGGTGAAGGCCGCGAGCAAGTCGCTCGCACCAGCAAAGCCCTCGCAGGCTCCGCGTAGCGTCTCGCCATCGGCGACGCCCGCTGCGCCTTCGGTCAGGCCACCGAAACCGACGTACGCGACCCCGCAGGCTCTGCTCGGCAACGAGGGCTCGCAGGTGATCGAGCGACTGATGCGCGAGGGCCGCGCCGAGACGGTGTCGGTCAAGCGTTCCGGGCGCGATCCGTCCCTCTTCGTCTTCCGTACCGGAGCACCAAGAGGCGTCGGAACGCGGCGCGCGCTCGTCATCCTGCTGGATGAGGACTCCGACTTCTTCAGCGGCGAGCCCGCCGAGTCGGCGGCCACTTTCGACCTGACACGCGACCGCCGCGTGTGACGCCTACTGGGGCGTTTCCTCGCAGCGCCCGGCCTCGCACACGGCCATGAGCGCCGCGCAGTCGTAATCGCAGCCCTGGCCGCCGCTCTCGTAGTCGTCGACCAGCTCGCGAGCCTTCTTCTCGACGTCGCTCTGGTGTTCCCGAGCCACGGCGATACCGCAACCGAGCGGACACTCGATGCTTGCCAGCACGCAATCGTCGTCCATCGAACAGGCCTTGCGTGACGCGACGTAGTCCGCGAACTCGGCCTTGATCTCGTCCTCGGACGGCGCACACGACAGGGCGAAAACGGCTGCTATCGACCAGTGCCAGCGCATGCCGGGATGCTAGCCCACGCAGCGGCGGCGAGCGACCCGGCGACGCAAGACACTCAGACCGACGCCGGCCAGGAGCACCGCGAGCGGCCCGCTCTTTCGTGGCCTGGTCGCGTGGATGGCGCAGCAACCGGCCTCCTCGTCCGTGGCACACTCGCGCGAAAAGCCGTGACGCGGTTCGCAGTTGGCCGGCGGCAGGTCGCGATCGGGCGGATAGGCCGCGCAGATGCCGGCCACGTCGTCCACGTCGAGCGTGCGCAGGTCGAGATTGCCCGTCTCGTAGTACTTGCGCATGGTGGCAGTCTCGACCTGCGAGTGCGAGAGCCCCAAAAAGTGGCCTACCTCGTGGGTGAGGATCGACGGAAGATCGTCGCGTGCGTTGGCCTCGTCCACCGTGAGATTCGCTTCGAAAGAGTTGACCTCGACGTCCACGTCGTAGATCGCGCCCGTTTCGGGGTTGAAGCTGACGGTGGTCAGCGCCAGCGCGTCCAGCGTGTTCGTGTACGGCCATTCGTCGTCGCGAAACAGGAACACGTTGGCGTTGGCGCCCTTGGTGTTGTACTCGATGTGATCACAAGCGACCGCTTCGGTGGTCTCGATGCTGATGCTCGGCAGCGCTCCGCCACCGCAGTCGGCGCTGATCCAGGTGCGAAAGGCGGTGTCGATCACCCGCTTGGCCGTGTCGTAGCTGATGTTGTCGGCTCGAGAGCCGTCTTCTTGCACGCTGAAGGAGATGCAGGAGGTCGGCCAGAACAGCGGCAGGTGGTTGACCATGCAGCCCCCCTCGAGCGAACAGGCAAGCTCGGGCTTCGTCTTGTCGCAGCCCATGCTGAGGCAGTAGGCAGCGGCCGGGCGGGGCACGAGCAGGGCTGCCAGGACGAGCAGCCCTGCGCACGGCCTGATCGAGAAACCCCTTTGATTCAGCATCGTTTGCCCCGGGAGCTCGAAGCGTAGCACAGGCGGGGCTTCGTCCACTTGGCTGGCAGGGGCCTTCCGAAATATGCTGACCGGCATGGGGCGCCAAGGCGTGTACCCGGCGAAGGACGCTTTCGACAATCCTCTCGAAGCCCTTTCTGCGCACGCGGTGATCACTCGACCCGACGTGGCGGCCGAGTCACCGGTCGAGCTCCGGCCCGAGTGTCTGACCGCAATGGGCATCGCACTCTTGCGCACCGACGCCGCCGGCTTCGTACGGGCGCTCAATCCGGTGGCGGAGCAGCTGACCGGCTGGAGCGCGAGCGAGGCGGTCGGCAAACACGTCGACGCCGTCTTCGAGCTCGGCGCCGGCGACGGCTCACTCACCGGGCCGCTGTCGCTCGGTCCGAGCGCTTTCCCCACCACGGCAGAGCGCGCCGATGCCCAGCCGTTCTTGATCAACCGCCAGGGGCGAAAGCACGCCATCACTTACTCGGTCGACCAGCGGCTCGACGAAAGCGGCAAACCCGCCGGCACCGTGATCCTGGCCCAGGACATCACCGAGGCTCGGCTCAACAGCCTGCGCCTGTTGTTTCTTTCGTCGCACGATGCGTTGACCGGCTTGCTCAATCGCACGCGCTTCCTCGAGCAGCTCGGCGAGTTCTTGCGCGACGCGCGTGCCAAGGGTGAATCCGGCGCGCTGCTCTACATCGACATCGATCGTTTTCGAATGATCAACCAGGCCTCGGGCTACGACGCCGGTGACAGCCTGCTCGACTGGCTCGGCGCAGCGCTGCGCGAGGCGGCGGCAGGCCTGAACGCGACGGCCCGGCTGGGCGGCAACGAGTTCGGTGTCCTGCTCTACCGCAGCTCGCCCGAACAGGCGCTCGACACGGCGCAGAAGCTGCAGCGCGCGGTCTCGGAGTTTCGCTTCGCCTGGCGCGACACCACCTTCGCCGTGCGCGCCAGCATCGGCGTGGTTCCGATCACCGACGAGCACGACTCGGTCACCACGCTGCTCACGGCCGCCGAGGACGCTTCGCGCAAGGCCAAGGACGGCGGCGGAGCTCGCGTCTTCTTGCGCACGTCCGCCGAAGACGGCAGCGAGCGCCAGCAGCGCGCCCTCGACTGGGTGGCGCGCATCAAGCACAACCTCGAGCGCGACCACGTCCAGCTCTATTGCCAGAACATCGTACCCCTTTACGCCAAGTCCGCGCCGACCTCGTACGAGGTGCTGTTTCGCATGCTCGACGCGGAGGGCGTGGCGCGCGGCCCGCAAGACGTGGTCACGACGGCCGAGCAGTACGGCCTGATGGACCAGATCGACCGCTTCATCATCAAGCAGACGATGCGCACGCTCGGCAAGCACCGTGACGCGCTGCTCGACAGCGCCGACCACTGGTCGATCAACCTCTCGGCAAGCTCCCTGCGCACCGAGGCGATCTTCGGCTACGTGCACGAGCAGCTCGCCGAGAACGGCGTGCCGCCCAGCAAGATCTGCTTCGAGATCACCGAGACGGCGGCCGTACAGAACCTGGCCGAGGCGCGCTGGCTCATGCACGAGCTGCACTCCATCGGCTGCCGCTTCTCGCTGGACGACTTCGGCAGCGGCATGGCTTCCTACGCCTACCTGCGCGATCTGCCGGTCAACTACATCAAGGTCGACCGCAGCTTCGTCAAGGACGTCGACCGCTCCGAGCTGTGCACTGCGATCGTCGAATCGATCCAGCACATCGCCGAGCTGATCGGCGCCAAGACCGTGGCGGAGGGCGTGGAGACGAAGGAGATCGCCGAGGCCCTGCGTGTCATCGGCGTCGACTTCGGCCAGGGCTGGTTGTTCGGTCGCCCGGGGCCGATCGCCGAGCTGGCGCGCTCACGGTGAGGGCTTCTTCAAGCGCCTCAGGTAGCTCCCGTCGACCGTATACAAACTGCTGTCGTCCAGGACCGTCCCTTTCGGCGCCTTGACGTCGCCGAGGAATATCGCCTGAGGCTTGCCGCCGCTGAACGCGATGCGAAAGAGGCCGCGGTTGAGCGTGTAGTACGCAAACGTCTCGTCTGCCGCGAGATCCCTGGTCCACTCCGTGGCGAGCGCCACGAGCTTGCGCGGAGCGCCCCCCTTCTGGTCGACCACGAACAGTCCCTTCTCCGTGCCGTGTATACCGACGAAGAGGATCGAGCTCTTGTTCCCGACGAGCGCGGTGACCCCCTTCACCTGGCTGGCGACGGTGCGCTTCGAGCCACCGCTCACGGCTGCTGACTGGATGCTCTCGTCCACCGACGAGAGCCAGTAGACGCGGTCACCCGCGACGAGCAGCTGCTGCACGAACAGTGTCACCGGCGCCACGGGCACGGCGCGGGCAGCGCCGTCCTTCTTGCAGTAGATGGTGCGCCTGTCCGAGTCGAGGAACTTTTCCGGCTGCGCGCTGGCGCTCGGAGCTGGCGCTGCTGCTCGCTTTTCGCTGGCGCCCTGCGGCGTGAACGCCCCGAGCCAGCACAGCGTGTCACCTCCCGCTGCGGCGGGGCCGAGAGCGTCGTTCTCGACCATCGACACGGGCTTGCCGCCGGCCTTCGGCATCACGAAGAGCTCGGGTCCAGCGTCGTAAAAATAGACGTTGTCCTTGGTCGGCCATACGCCCATAGCCTGATTGACGTCTGCGAGCTTCGTCGGCGTTCCGCCGGCCTTGGGAACGGAGAAGACTCCTTTTGGCGCGCGGTTGTAGCCACTGCTCACCCAGAAGAGCTTCGTCTCGTCCGCGGCGAGGTTCATGGTGCTTCCACCCACCTCCGCGACAGCGTCGGCTGGGCGTGGTGCTGGCGTCGGCGCTGGTGGACTCGTCGTCACAGCGGATGGTCGTGCTGCTGAAATCGATGCCGTCGCACTTGCTGGCGCGGACGCCGTGTCCGTCTGCGACTTCGACTTGCAAGCGATGAGCGACAGCGCTGCAAGTGCCGAGAAGATTGAGAACTTGATCACGCGGTCTCTATCCTTACATCGAGCGCTGCGGCGAAGCCGTGCAGAACCTGCATAGCTCTCGAGGGTGATGCTGCTTGTCATGGCGGACTCTTCAGCGCCCATATCGATTGACGAGTGGGCGGCTGTAGGTGTATCTCTTGAAGCTTCCCGAATTGTACAGAGAGGTAAGTCATGAGAACTACTAAGATGATGGTGGGTTGCGTGGTTCTGGCGGCTCTCTCGGGCTGCATGGGCGGGTCCGACGGCACCACGGAGAACGTAGAAACTACCCTCCAGGCTGCAAAACCAGGGGGAGACGACAATGGCACCGAGCTCAGCGCCACCGCTGAAGCCTCGGCTCCAGTGTGCCTGGACAGTGATACGGCAACCGTAAACATCGCCGGCCTGCTGACGACCACCGGTGCGGTG
Organism: Polyangiaceae bacterium; assembly: GCA_035539475.1. Lineage (GTDB taxonomy): Bacteria > Myxococcota_A > Polyangia > Polyangiales > Polyangiaceae > PMG-095. The sequence goes on along the minus strand of DATLIL010000833.1, from coordinate 10,309 downwards.
GATTCCGCCGAGATCACGCTGAGCATCGACGGCGGCCCCGCGGCTCCGATGGGCACGATCGAGCCGGACGATTTCGTGCACGACGGGCGAGTGAAGAACGCTCCGTACTCGCTCGACCTCACGCTCGCCAACGGGACCTACAGCATCGACGTCTGCTTCACCCAGAGCGGCTCCCCGGGGCGCGAGCCGAAGACGGTGTGCGCGCCGACGGTGATCCTCACCATCGACTGCACTGACGATCCCGGCGAAGCGGACTGCAAGAAGGAAGGCGTGTTCGGTGATCTCGTCGGCAACCCGGTGCTCTGCAGCGGTGGTGGCACGCCGCACGTCCCCGTGCACCTGCGTGGTGACTTCGGTGAGATCGTGGCCATCGGCGTCGCCGGCCCGAACGACTTCGTGCTCGAAGACATCATGAACCACGCCGGCAACAGCTGCATCTACCAGTTCAACTGGGACACGCGCGACGGCTTCCACGGCGGCCCGGGTAGCTACACGTTCACGTTCGTGGGCGACAACGGCAACCACTACGAGTTCACGCGCGACCTGTACTGCAACGAGTAGCCGTGCGAATCAGCGGATCGGGGCCTTCCTAGTTGAAGGAGGGCCCCGGCTGAGGAATGCTGGCCGCCCTCACCCGGCCGGACCTCATGCGCATCGTTACCTGGAACGTGAACTCCCTCCGCGCGCGGATGGAGAAAGTCAGCTGGTGGCTCGAGCGCGCAGTGCCGGACGTGCTCCTGTTGCAGGAGACCAAGCTCAGCGACGACGACGCGCCGACCGAGGAGTTCGCGCGGCACGGCTATGAGTTCGCGCACCACGGCGAGGGACGCTGGAACGGCGTGGCGATCGCCAGCCGCGTCGGCATCCGCGACGTGATCACGAACTTCGGCCAGCCGCTGCAAAAGGCCGCCACGCCCGGGGCAGGTGACGACGAGCCGTTCGCCGAGGCGCGCATGATCTCGGCCGTCTGTGGCGACGTGCGTGTCACCAGCATCTACGCACCGAACGGGCGCCAGGTGGGCTCCCCGTTCTACCTGGCGAAGCTCGCCTGGTTCGAGCGCCTGCTCCGCTGGCACCGCGAGACGCGTCGCCCCGACGAGAGCCTCGTCCTGGGCGGCGACTACAACGTGGCGCCGGAAGACGCCGACGTCTGGGACGCGCAGGCGTGCCACGGCGGCACCCACGTTTCGCCGGAAGAGCGCGCGGCGGTGGCGGCACTCCTCGACTGGGGCATGGTCGACGCCTACCGCCGTCAGCACCCCGAACCGAACCGCTACAGCTGGTGGGACTACCGCGCCGGGAACTTTCACAAGAACTTCGGCATGCGCATCGATCACCTGTACGTCACCGAGTCGGTCGCCAAGCGCGTCGTCTGGTCCGAAATCGATCGTGAGGCCCGCAAGGGCAAGCCCATCCCCTCCGATCACACGCCGGTCGTGATCGACCTCGATCAGCCGGGGCACGCCTTCGACGCCGGTTGGGCCGGAGCGGAAGCGCGCATCGCCGCGCGTCTCCGCTGAAGGAGCTCAGGTCAGGCCCGCCAGTGGCCCCGATGCAGCGAGCTCGGCCTTGCCGAAGTCCTGCACGTCCTCGAGCCCCATGGCGTGGGCCAGCGAGATCAGCACGCTGGTCGGATTGGTGCGCGGCAGCTTGAGGAAGCGACCCATGCGGAAGTAACCACCGGCGCCGCCGAGGATCATGTTGGGCAGCGAGTAGTTAGTGTGCGCGTTGCCCTCGCCGTGGCGGTTGAACCAGTAGATCATGGTCTGATCGAGCAGGGTGCCGCCCTCGTACGGCACGCTGGCGAGGTTCTGCATCAGGTAGGCGACCTGGCTCGCCCACCACTTGACCATGCCGTTGTACTTGTCGACGTTGCCCTGCTGGCCATTGTGGTGCGACACGCCGTGGATGGCGTTGGTGAAGCCCAGCCAGGGCATGCGCACGCCGCCCTCGCCACCACCGCCGGGGTAACTCAGCGTGACCGACGCCACGCGGCTGAGCCCGCAGCTGAAAGCTCCGCCGATGATGTCCATGAACAGCGGCAAGAGCTGCTCCGAGTCGGCGCCGGTCCTGATCGAGTCCTCGTCCGTCGGCACGTCGCGCCGCGTCGGTTGCGAGCAGCCGGCGACCTCCTGATTGATGATCGCCTCCAGGAAGCGCTGCTTGCGCTCCTCGACCGCGCGCAGCGACGTCAGGTGCCGATCCAGGGCGTCGCGATCGTTCGTGCCCACGGCGCCGCGCAGACCCGCGAAGCGCGCATGCAAGAAGTTCGACACGGCCGCGTGTTTGCGCAGGTCGGCCTGAGCCTGACCGATCGCAGCCGGATCGCCGCCTGGATCGACGAAGTTACCGAACACCCGATCCCAGGCCTCGCCCGGCGTCCACATCCGCTTCTGCGCGATACCGTCGAGGAAGTTGATGTCGGACACGGTGTCGCCGCCAAAGGGGTGACAGCCGAAGTTGAGCGAGCCGAACTGCGTATCGCCCTTGATGCGCGTGGCGATCAGCTGATCGACCGAGTTCGTGCCGTCGCTGTAGTTATTGACGGTGCTCGCGTTCTGTTCGTTGTCCTTGGTCAGCGAGAGATCGATGTTGGTGACGTTGGCGGTGAGGCAGACGGGAGCGCGGTGCTGCGGCGGCGCCTTGGCATACGTCAGACCGGTATCCGTCAGCGGATGGTTGCTGCCGTCGAGCTCCGGCCCGAGCAAGAGCATCTTGTCCTTGAACGGCTCGAGCGGCGAGAGCACGTCGCTGAGCACGAACTCGCTCTCCGTGCCCGTGGGCCAGAAGGTGTTCTGATACACGCCGTTCGGCTCGTAGATGAAGACGGCGAACTTCGCGAAGTTGCCTTGCGCCTGTGCGGCCGCCTCCGACTTCAGGACATCGAGCATCGGCAAGGCGAGCGCCGCCGTGCCCAGGCTGCGCAGGAGCTCGCGCCGACGCCAGCGCTGGTGGATCGAGAACTTCATGGCTGCGGCACCTCGGCGAGACGGTTCTGGAAGGCGTGGCTCTGCACGACCTTCAAGATCAGGTTCTTCAGATCTCCGGTTTCGGCAAAGCTCGAGCGGATCGGCGCGAGCGAGCAGTCGTCGCCGGGCAGCGCGTGGCGGCTCATGCCGTACTCGAAGAAGTGCGTGGCCAGGCACTGCCGCACGTTCTCGCTCTGCCCGAGCCGCTCGATCAGCTCCGTTCCACTGGCGAACGGGCCGTCGATGCCCTCGCCGAGCCCCACGAGCGCGCCGGACGAATTCATGCCTGCGCGGTAACGCCCGACCTCGTCGAAATCCTGGAAAGCAAAGCCGAAGGGATCGATCATGGAGTGACACGAGGCGCAGGCAGGGTCCTTGCTGTGGAGCTCGAGCTGATCGCGCTCGGTGCCGCCCTCGGGGATGGCGGGCAGCGGCGGAACGTCGATCTGCGGCGGGGTGAGCTCGAGACACAGCAGCGACTCGAGGACGAACAGGCCGCGCCCGATGGGAAACGCCTGATCGGGACGGGCCAGCGCCGTCATCAGCGCCGGGTGGGTCAAGATCCCGCGCCGGCCCTCCTGTCCGAGCTCGATCGGAACGAAGCTGGTGGGGTCCGGGCTGGTGACGCCGTAAAAGCCGGCGAGAACGCCGTCCATGTAATACGTCGTGCCCAGGAACAGCTCCGCAGCGTTGGGCTCGGGCTGCGCGTAGAGCGCCTGCAAGCCAACCTGGACGGACCGGCGCAGCGAATCGATCACCGGCTGGGTGAAGTCCGGGGCGTCGCGCGCCACCTCGGCGAAGACGCCCAGGTTGAGCCAGTGTTCGTAGAACGTCTCGAGCGCGCGATGAAAGCGGCCGTCAGTCAGCATGCGCAGCGCCTCGCTCTCGAGCCCAGCCGGAGTGGACAGCGTACCCGCGTCGGCCGCGCTGAACAGCGACTGATCCGGCATCGAGTCCCACAGAAAGTACGACAGCCGGTTGGCGAGCTCGTGGCCACTCAGCGCGCGCACCGCCGCCGTGCTGCCCGCTGGATTGAGCACCATCCGGTAGAGGAAGTCGGGGGACTGCAGCACTCCGCTGACGAGCCATTGGACGCCGGTCGGAACTCCGCCCTCGGTGACGCCCGCGCCGAATAGCGCCGCGAGCTCGGCGAGCTCCGTGCTCGTCACCGGGCGTCGGTAAGCGCGCTTCGCCAGATCGCCGATCCAGGTCTGGACGCACGGGTCCTCGGGCACAACGGTGGTCGCGCAAGGAAAGATCTGCGCAAGGTTCTGCAGCGCGCCCTCCGCCACGCCGTCAGCCACGAGCTCGAAGCGTTCGACGCCCACCTCGTCGAGCTTCACCAGCCCGAAAGTGACGCCGCCGCCCTCGCTCAGCGTCGCGATGGCCCCACTCTCGAAGCCGAACAGATCGGTGACCGTGTAGTCGTACTGACGCGGCGAAAGCAGCCGCGCCTCGAGCACGGGTGCGTCGGCGGCACACGTGCCCGGCGGTGCGGGGTCAGTCGAGCCGCCGCCGCTGCGTCCACCTGCGGAAGGCGGAGCCGACGTACCGACACCGTTCGACGACTCGCCGCCGCCAATGACGCCGGTGCAGCCAGAACCGAGCAGCGCGAGGCCAGCCGTGAACGTCAGAACGCGGGGGATTTGCGCCAGCACTCCCAGCCAGTGGGCTGTGGCCACTCCGCGGACCCACAATTCGGAAGCAGACGAATTTTTCGTGCTCGCTGGAGCCGAGCACGGCGAACGTCAGTTGCCGCCCGTGACCTCGAAGGGTTTGACCGAGCCGTCCGGGCCGATGCGGAAAGCATGCAGGCCAGCCATCGTGCTCAAGAGCAGCACCGCGAAGTTCTCGCGTGAGTACAGGCGGAACCCCAGCAACGTGCTCGCGCCTGCGGTCTGTCCACCGGAAACCCGATCGTCGAACAGGATCACGTCGGGCTCGCGCGCGAACAGGTCGGGCGCCGCCATGCGCATGCGCAGTCCGCCTCGTTCGCCCGCGAGCCAGACGGTGAGCAACTTGCCCTGCAGATCCACCGCCTGAACGTCGCGCTCGTCGATCGGTCGAAGGTCACTCGAGTTGCGGTCCAGGGCGTCGGCCTTGAGCTGGTTCAGGGCACAACCCGCCGAAGTGCAGCTCGCGTGGTAGAGGCGCGAGCCCCCGCTCGAAAAGCCCGGCGTGACGAAGGTGGCCGTGGTGCCGTGACAACCGAGCACCCCCCAGGTTGGAGCCTGGACGGGCATCGTGAACTTGTCACTGAGACGGAACGTGACGAAGTCGCTTTGCCAGCCGCGTACTCGAATCACCGTGGCCTGCTCGGTGCGGCAACCGGTGAGGTGCGTTTGCTCCTCCTCACCCGCGCGGATCTGTCCCGCTTCGGGCAGCTCGCCGATGTCGACGAGCTCGAACGAGCTCGACTCGCGCTTGGCCAGGGGCAGGTTGAAGAGGCGACGCTCGTTGTCGGGCGTCACGCCACGGACGAAGACCTGATCCCAGAGTAGCTGCGAGCTGTAGAAGTAGTTGCCGACGCGGAAGTTCGGCTTGAGCACGGTGCGGACGGGCGCGCCCTCTTTCGGCTTTTGCACCAGGACCATGGCGCGTTGTTCTTCGTCCCAACCGAGCACCGAGACGGTCCCGTCTTTGGCGGCGTAGCCGCCGTAGCTGTAGAGCTTGTCGACCGGAGTGGCGGAACCGGCGACGAAGACTCCTTCTGCGCCGCGCTTGCCGGCGAAGATGACGGTCTGGGACTGCTCATCCGAGGTGCCGAGCAGGCGCAGGCCGTGACCCTTGACCGCAGCGAGCTCGTTCAGGCTCCGACACTCCGCGCCGGTCGCCTTTTCGTGAAACTGACACAGGAGCGGCGCCGGCAGGCTCTCCTCGGCGACGAGCACCGGCAACGCGAGGCCGGGGTTGTCCTCGGTGTAAGAGCGGCCGAGCGCGGCGCCCTTCTTCGAGAGCGCGGGCAGCGCCGCCAGCGAGTCGACGTTCATCACCGACTTCGGCAGCGCTGCCTTCCCCGCCGGGATCGGGCCCGGCACGTGCGCATCGAGCGCCGAGAGGCCGGGCGCGAGCACGTCGGTCGCGTCCTTCGACAGCGCCGTGGCATCGGACAGGAACTTGATCAGTTTGTCGAACGCCGCCATCTGCTCGGGCGTGGCGTCGGGTTTGATCACGGCCTGCGCCTTGATCGCGGCCTCGCGACACGACATGGGCCAGAGCTTGTTGCCCTTGGTCACGCGATCGGTGTCCGACAGGGAGACCGCGCGCAGCTGCAGCCGGCGAAAGCGGCCCCACGGTGTCTCACCCGCTTCGAGCGGCGCTTCGAGCAAGCAGCCACGAAGTTGCTCAGCCAGGGCTTCGCTCTCCTGGCGAGCACTGCGCTGGCCGGCGACGATCGCGTAGCTGGCACCGCCGGCCAGGATCAGCGCACCGAGCGCAACGACGAGGCGACGTTTTCTGGCCGTCTTCGCGCGCAGAGCGGCAAAGTCGGGCTCGGGCGGTTCGATGATGGAGACGGGGGTGGACACGCGCTCTGACTCCCTTGCTTCTCGAGCCCGAGGACCACTCCCAGCCAAAGGACGACCACCGAACCCGCGCCTGTGGACGGATACTCTGCCTGGGATAGGCTTACAAGCCCATGCGGCTCGCGCGCGCCCTGCTGTGGAGCATCATTGGAACGCCCGTCGTGACGTGCGCGTTCGTGTCCTGCGCCACGCCCGTGGTCCCCGCGCGTCCAGCAGAGAAGGCGCGCACGGCTGAAACGAGCGGCGCCCCTCCGCCCACGGCCAAACCGCCGAATGAGGCAGCGATCGAACCGAGCTGGGTGACGACCCCAAGGCCCGATCTGCGCAGGCTGACGGTCGTGGTCAAGGCGCAGCCACCCCGCGAGCTCGTGGCGATGTACCGAGGTCTCGCCGCGCGCTACAAGGTCTTGAAGCCGCTGTTCTCGGCCCACGCCGACGAGTCGTTCGGCAGCGGTTTCGTGATGGTGCGGCGTGAAGCAGCGCAAGACCTGCGCGTCTTCGTGGTGACGAATCGACACGTCGTCGGCCTGGCCAGCGAAGCCGCGGTGTCGTTCGAAGGCGCCGACGTGCCGCGCGTCGCCAAGGTCGTCTACGTCGACGACGTCTACGATCTCGCCGTGCTCGCCCTCGAGTCCGCAGACGAGCTACAGGGCGGCTTGTCGATCGAGCCTGTGCCGGCACGCGATCAGGACCTGGTCGTGGCCAGCGGCTTTCCCGGTATCGCGGGCAAGCCGTCGTATCAGGTCACGCGTGGCTACGTCTCGAACGAACGCTTTTCGCTCTCCGACGGGGGAAGCGAACAACACTACGTCCAGCACACGGCACCGATCGATCCCGGCAGCAGCGGCGGCCCGCTCACGACGCAAGACGGAAGGCTGCTGGGGGTGAACACTCTCAAGGTGAGAAACCGCGAGAACGTCGGCCTCGCCGTGCCCGCCGCCGTCGTCGACCAGGCCCTCGCCGAAGTGCTGCGAGGCGCGCCGCGTGATGCACGCGCCGAGTGCGAGGAAGTCGTCCGTCGTCTCGACGAGAACGCCGGTGCCTCGCTTGCGCTGGAGCGGAGCATCAGTGCGCGTATGGTGGCCGAGCAGGGGCTGGCGAGCCTGAGCGATCTGCCCGGCGACGGCAGCGAATGGCGCGACCGTTTCATCGACGATCCGACGGAAGTGTTCCTGCGCGCCATCGCGCTGCGGCTGCAGAGCGCGGCGAACACGAAAGACAGCGCCGCCGTCGCCTGCACCCCGAGCGGAACTCCCGGCAGCACCACGGCGTCGTTCAAGACGAGACTGGGCGGCAAGGAGCGGACACTGACGTTCGGGCTCGAACAGTCGCGCTGGAAGCTGCTGCAGGGCGCGCTCAGCGAGCAGACGCGCGCTTCGTTCCTGGACGAGATCGACAGGCCGCGCGGCCCGCGAAAGAAGTGGAAGCCCTCGCTCAAGTGAAAAACAGCTCCGCCGGAATCGGCTAGCGAAGCCTTGCTCGCCCGCCCCTGAGCGACCATGCTCCGCGCCCGGAAACGGCATGAACGGCGCGCGAGCTCTCGTCACACGTGTGACGCTGCGAATCGGTCTGCTCCTCGCCGTACACGCGGCCTGCGCAGCAGCCGACGCCCGCGCAGCCGACGGCGAAGAGACGCCGAGCGACACGCCGGTACCCGTGCCGGAGCAGGCCGAGGCGTACAAGGGCGAGGGCCTCGTGGTCGTGCCGCTCGCGATGTACTCGCCGGAAACGCACGTCGGCCTGGGCGGGCTCCTGGTGCGCTTCTTTCGCGTCGGTGACTCGCCGGTCGAGAGCCGCGTGTCGAGCATCTCGGTGATCGCGCTGGTGACGACGCGGCATCAGGCCATCATCGAGTGTCTGCCCGAGCTCTACTGGGACAACGAGAACAACTACCTGGCCGCCAGGCTCGAATACCAGCGCTACCCGGACAGCTTCTGGGGCGTCGGTGACGACACGCCCGAAGACGCCGAGGAGCGCTACCTGCGCGAGCGCTTGCGGCTGCGGATAACGCCGCGAAGGCGCATCACCGGTCCGTTTTACGCCGGCCTGAACTCGGACTTCATGCTGCAGAAGGGCACCTATTCCGACACCGGCATCTTCGCCACCGAGGACGTGCCTGGTGAGAACGGCGGCTTCACCTCCGGCATCGGTCCGGCAGCGTCGTACGACACGCGCGACAACACCGTCTCGTCGCGCGCCGGCACGCTGCTGCAAGCGGCGTGGGTCGGTTTCAGCGAGATCATCGGCAGCCGTTACGATTTCTGGAAGCTGCAAACCGAAGCGCGCCAGTTCATTCCCGTTGGTCGGGAGAGCGCGTTGGGCTTTCGTTATTACGGCGAATTCCAGAACGGCGACGTGCCCTTCTATCACATGGCCATGCTGGGCGGTGACGAGCTCCTGCGCGGCTACTTCCTGGGGCGCTACCGCGACCACCAGATGATCGCGCTCGACGCGGAGTATCGCTTCCCGCTGTTCTGGCGCTTCGGAGCCGTGGCGTTCGCGGGCGTGGCCGAGGTCGCCGCTGCCCCGAAGGACTTCGATTTCGACCCCCTGCGCTGGGCGGTCGGCGGAGGATTACGCTACGCGCTCAGCAAAGAGGAACGGCTCAATTTGCGCCTCGACGCCGGCGTGGGACCGGACACCTTCGGCGTCTACTTCACGGCGCGCGAAGCCTTCTGAGCTAGACTTGCTGCCGCCATGAAGGTCGTCCCCGCTACCCGGCGCGAGACGCTGATGTTGCTCGGCGCAGCCGGCGCGAGCCTTGCCGGCTGCGGCCGCGTGCAGAGCGGCGAGAGCCGTGACGCGACGTCGGGCGGTGGCGCGGGAGCTGCCGGCGAGCCTCAGTGTGTTCTGCGGCCGGCGCAGACGATCGGTCCGTATCCGAACAAGGCCGAGCTCGAGCGCTCGGACATCCGCGCTGGGCAAGAGGGTGCGCTGCTGCGTCTGGGTTTGCGGGTCCTGGCCGTCGGCGCGTGCACTCCGGTGGTCGGCGCCACGGTAGACGTCTGGCAATGCAACGCCTCCGGGAACTACTCCGAGTACGACGCTTTCGGTACGGCAGACCAGAATTGGCTGCGCGGCTTTCAGCTCACCGGCGAGGACGGCAGCGTCGAGTTTTCCACGATCTACCCCGGCTGGTACCCGGGGCGCACCGTGCACATCCATTTCAGAGTGCGAACGGCGACGGCTGACTTCGTCTCGCAGCTCTACTTCGACGACGCCTTGAGCGACGAGGTCCTGCAGGCGTCGCCGTACTCCGCTCACACCGGCGTGCGCGCACGCAACGCGAACGACGGCATCTTCGCGGTCGGCGGCGCCGAGCTCGTGCTGAATGTCGCCGCGGAAGGTGCGGAGTACCGCGCGACCTACGACGTTGGTCTCGATCTCGGTTAGCTGGCGCGCGTCTTGAATGCAGCGCCGGTAGGAGGGAACGATGCCGGAGCTACTGACCAAGCACCCTGACGTCGCCATCCAAGTGCTCGTAGGTGGTGGTGCGCGCTGCGGCCCCGGTCAACAGCAGACCATCCTGACCAAGTGCCGGCCCGAGCGATTTTGCACGACGAGCAGCGGGGAGGTCTGCATCTTCGGGCTCGACGAGGTGTCGCACATGACGCAGGTCACCAAAGCAGAGCTCTGCGGAACGCGGAGCGAGGGCGCTGGCGGCTGCGGGATCCGGCAGGTGGCCGTCGGAGCGCCGGCGGTGGCCTTGCTCGTGCTCGTCATGGTGGCCGTCCTGCGTCGCTTGCACTCCCAGCGGAGGAGGTGAATAGTTCGTCCCCATGCAACCCGGCGGATTCGGCGGACAAGGTCCTGGAC
>DATLIL010000832.1:0-2712 GCA_035539475.1 Polyangiaceae bacterium | reverse complement strand
GGCCGAGGTTGTTGAGGGCCACGGGTCACTTCCTCCCTCGACCGTTGCGCGCGGCCTTCTCCAGCTCCTTCGCCTCCCGCGCGCGCTGACTGCCGATCCGCTCGATGAGCCAGTCGCGATCGGTGGTCGGCAGGTCGAGGGCGTCGTCCAGCGTCACCGCGAGGCCCGAGCCTCCGTGCTGCTGCCAGCAGAGCTGGAAGAGGCCCTCGCGCCAGGTCTCCATGTTCACGTCGGGGAAGAGCTGCTCCGGGCCTTCCGCCTCGCGGTCCTGTCCTTGCCCGGCAGGAAGAACCCCTTGTCGAAAGGGAGCTCCACCTCCTGCGTCTGGAAGCACTCGGGGCACTCGATCTCGATGGTGGTGTCGACGCCGCAGTCGACGCGGTCGAACTCGTCGACGAGGAAGTCCGCGTCGCGCATCGTCAGGTCCTCGAGGAACTGACGCTTCGCCTTCGCGTCCACGCCGTCGATCTCGAGCACGCGGTACGCGAGCACCGCGGAGAGCAGCTTGTCGGGTGCCGAGCGCTGGAGCGCGGGCAGCTTCCGCTCGTCCTCGCCGGTCAGCAGCTTGAACGCGACCTTCTTGCCCGCGTCGGGCAGCGTGGTCTCGAAGCGGTTCCCGCTCACGAACGCGGCGCGGCTCTCCTCGGAGAGCTTGCGCACCGGGAGCTTCGTCAGGTCGATCTCCCAGTCGATGCGCGCGCGGCAGTTGTCGTTCCGGCACGAGACGCCGAAGGCGTACTCGGGCCCGTAGGTCAGCGCGCGCACCATGAGCAGCGCGAAGAAGCGATCGCCCTGGAGCACCTTGCCGAGGTCGAGCTTCGCGCCCTCGGCGAGCGCGTAGGGCCCGGGGTCGAGGGTCTCCTCCCAACAGGCCGCGAGCAGCTCGTCGACCTGGCCGCCGCTCTTGGCGAGCTTGCGGTCGGCGAGGACGCGCTCCTCGCGCACCTTCATGCCGCGAACGCGGCCCTGGAGCCCAGAAGGGCACGTGATGACGTCTGCCATGCGCTGCCTCCACGGGGGCAAAGCCGCCCGGAGGGAACGCTGGGGGACAGGAGCCATGTACCGCCGGAAGATTCCGGGAGAAACTGCGTGCATGAGTGCCGACCGAACCATCGACATCACGCAGCTCCTGGCCGACGTGCCGGACCTTGAACAACTACCCGGGGTGTGCCGGGATGGCGTGTTCGCTGGTGCGCCGTTCGAGGTCGCGTGGGACGGCACTTGGCGAACCACGCATCGAAGAGGCCCCTTCGGGCTCACCCTCGACGACGTATCGCGGGACGACATCATCGTAGACACGGCCCAGGGAGTCCTGACGCTTCGACGACCACTCGCGACCAATTCCAACTCGAGCGGCCAGGTCTCCGGCGTGGCCATCTCATCGTCGTTGCGCGTCGCTGGGACCGAGGGGGCGCCGACTGCGCTGTTTCGCACGTATGTCTGCACGCCCGACCTGACCTCGAAGGTGTGCTTCCCCGAAGGCTATGTTGATCCGACCCTCAGGTTTCAGGCTACGGCTCGTCTACCTCTCGTCCTGGGCACGACGGCCATCGATGTCCTCTTCATTGCTCGAGGCCCCTTCTTGATCGTCGAGGCTCCTGCCGAGCCTGGTGTCGCCGATGCTGCCGCGCGCTTCCGGGAGGTCTCGGGAGCCATACGCATGGTGCTCTCGTACCTCCTCGGGATCCGATTTGATCGGCGCAACTGCGACGTCCACCTCGACGCGGCCGGTCGCGTTACGCAGGTCGACTGGTTCGCTGGTCGCTCGGGCTCGGAGGACACCATCTATCGCCCGATCCCGGTGTCATGGTCAGAGTGGGTGGCTGCGAGCCGTGCTCTCGAACTTCAGGTCCGTGGCGGGCCGCTCGTTCCGAGCATCGTGTCCGCGATGGTGCAGACGTTCCTCGCTGAGCCGGGCCTCGCCGCGCCGATTGAGTACTTGCTGCGCTTTCACGAGGTGCCTGTCGAGATGCGCGGTGCGTTCCTGTCGGTCGCATTGGAGAGCCTCACCGACCAGCTGCAGAAGAAAAGCTTGTTCGAGTTCCCTAAGCCGCTGCCGGATGAGCAGTGGGCCTCCTTCCTCAAGGCTGCCCAGGGGCTCGTTGATTCCCAAACCGACTGGCCCAAGGACCAACGCGAAGTTGTCCTGTCTCGTCTTCGCAATCTCAACAGCCCAACCAATGCGGCGAAGCTCACGGTCCCGTTCGAGGCTCTTGGGGTTAAGCTCTCCGAAGACGAGCGGAAGGCAATCGACAAGCGCAATCGCCTGCTCCATCAAGGCCGCTTGCTGAGTCCCGATTACGTTCGCGAGAACCGTCAGGCGTGGAAGGAGGCGTACGCGATCGAGATGCGCATCTACACCGCGGTGAACAAGTTGCTGCTCGTTCACATGGGCTACCGCGGGGCGTTCATCGATTGGGGCGCGGGGACCGTCGGCGAGGCGCCCGACGTCTACGGGATCATCACTGGATGAGTTCGAAGAAGTCGTACGTGAGCGTGACCGACTCGATGATGTTCTCGTCGCTCTCGTTGTCCCACTCGCCCGCGACGAACTTCACCGGCCAGGCACGCGAGAGCGACCAGCGGCGCAGGGTGAGGCCGTCGCGGTCCTGCTGCACGATGTCGAGGTTGCGCTTGTAGTTCACGTCGGTGAGGCCGAGGCCGCTCGACGTGATGGCGACGTCCTGGAACCAGTCGAAGAGGTCGCGGTCC
>DATLIL010000831.1:0-6272 GCA_035539475.1 Polyangiaceae bacterium | reverse complement strand
GGTGGAGGTCGGGGGGCGCAGCGGGCGGGCCTTGCACATGGCGTCCAGCGCCGCCACCTGCGTCGCGCGCTGGCTGGTGGTACCGGATTTCTGGGTGGTGGGCTTGCTGCGCGGGAAGAAGTTCATGGGGGGCGCCCTCTTAGTCCTTTGTGCCCGCGGAGGCCAACGTTTATGGGAAGGAATTCGTGCTATGCGATGCGGGCATGCAGCCGGTCGCACTCCAGGGGTTGACCCCCCAGGCACTGACGGCGCTTTTGCCCGGCTCCACGCTCAGCGAGGCGCGTAAGGTGATGAGCGCCCTTCATCGCGGCAAGTCCTGGCGGGGGCCGCTGAACCAGGTGCGGCGCGTCACGCTCGACCAGCTGCGGGCGACCTGTCACGTGCCGTCGCTCGAGGTGGTCGACGAGCGACGGAGCGCGCTCGATCCCTTCGTCAAGCTGGCGTTGCGCACTCATGACGGGTGCGTGATCGAGACGGTACGCATCCCCCTCGAGCGTCCCGGGCGCTTCAGCGTGTGTGTCAGCTCGCAGGCCGGGTGTGCCCTGGCCTGTCGGTTCTGCGCCACCGGTCAGCTCGGCCTGGAGCGCAACCTCGAGGCCTGGGAGATCGTCGAACAGGTGCGGCTGGTGCACGGCACGGTGCTGCGCGATGCACCGGGCGCCCGTGTTCACGGGGTCGTCTTCCAGGGCATGGGCGAACCGCTCGCCAACATCGAGCGCGTGCTGCAAGCGATCGAAGTGCTCAGCGAGTCGTCGGGGCTGGCCATCGACGCCCGCAACATCACCGTGTGCACCGCCGGTCTGCCGAGCGGCATCCGTCGTCTGGCGCGCGAAGCCCCCAAGGTGCGCCTGGGTCTTTCGGTGCACGCCATCGACACGACGACGCGTCGCAGTCTGATGCCCATCGACAAGACTCACGCGCTCGACGACGTGCTCGACGCCGCGGTCGAGCATGCGCAGCTCACCGGCCTCGCGCCGCTGTGGGCGGTCACGTTGTTCGCCGGCGTGAACGACGGCGACGAGCACGCCCGGGCCCTTGCGCAGCGAGCGCAAGACTTCGCGGCTCGGAGCGGCAAGCGGCCGCGCTTGTCGATCATTCCGTACAACCAGATCCCCGGCGCTCCCTTCTCCCGCTCTCCGCGCGACAAGGAGTTTCGCGCCATGCTGAGCGAGCTCGGATCGCCGAGTCACCTGCGCTACAGCGGCGGCTCCGACGTCGACGCCGCCTGCGGGCAATTGGCGGGACGCGTCACGATCTAGCGCCAAAGGATGGGCCCCGACGCCCGGCTTACGTCTCGGCGGCGACGGGGTGTAACGTAGCAGCGTGGTTCACCTGCGCGGTTCGGTTGGGTCGTTGGCGTTGCTCGTCTTGCTGAGCTGCTCGGAGCGGGGGCACGAGGCGGGCTCGACGTCCGTGGCTCACGCGCTGGCGGGCGATCCGGTGGTCCTGGACGAGATCGCGCTCGATACGCCGACCGAGTACCCCGGCTACTACTCCGATGCGTCGATCGTGCGCGGCGACTCGAGCTACCTCTTCATCTGGAAACACGACGTCGCAGGCGTGAACCAGGTCTATGGCATCCGCTACGCTTTCGACGGGACGAGGCTAGACCAGGGAGCGATCCCGATCGCCGTGCCCAGGGCCTTCACCTCGTTGCCTCGCGGCTCCTTCGACGGCACGCACTGGGTCGTGACGTGGCTCGACGAACGCGAAGGCGGCGACGCGGTTTTCGCGGCGCGCATCGCGCAGGACGGCACGAACCTGGACCCCGAGGGCATACAGATCGACGTCGGCGCCGGCTATATCGGCTTCGCGCCAGCGCTCGCGTCCGACGGAGCCGGCAACAGCCTCATCGTGTGGGGACGACAGCCGTCCACGCAGGCCGCGATTCTCGATGTCGACGGGCTGGTGACGACCACGTTCGAGCTGGACGCCGAATGGAGCGCGGAGTCGGCGGTGACCTTCAACGGGACCAACTACCTGGTCGCCAATCCGGCTTATCAAAACTCGACGAGCTACGCCCTCCGGGGACGCCGGGTGGCGACCGACGGCGACATCCTGGACGATCCGGCGCTGTCGCTCGCCACGCTCGGCGCCGCTCCCGTCGTCGATGCCGCATCGGACGGCACGGACTTCTTCGTCGCCTACGCCACGTCCACGACGACGGCCTATCGCGTCGTCGTGGCGGACGGTTCGCTGGGTGCGAGCGGTACCTTGGGCGAAGAGGGCGGGCTGAGCGTCGACTACGGCAACGGCGCCTACCTCCTCGCGATCGCGCGTAGCACCGGAGTGGACCTGTCGCGCTTCGACGGGGCTGGCTCCTCGCTCGCCCAGGATACCCTCACCACCGGCGACTATCCTTCGGTGCTGAGCGTCGCCGCCGGCAGCAGCGATCACTTTCTGGTCTATCAGCAAGACACCGCCGTCACGCCCACGCCGGCTCTGGGTACGCGCCTGGACACCGCGCTGAACGTGCTGGACGACCCGCCGATCGTGATGAACGAGGTCGCCAACCAGCAGTTTGACCCGCGAGCGGCGTTCAATGGCGACATCTATCTGGTCGTGTGGGCGGACGAGCGCGACACGGGGCTCAAACGAGACATCTACGGCGTTCGTGTCAGCGCGGAGGGTGAGCTGATCGACTCGGAGGCGTTCCTGATCGCGAGCTCTGCGCGCGAGCAGATGTACCCCGACGTCGCCTCGAACGGCTCCGACTTTCTCGTCGTCTGGGAAGACTGGCGCGACTGGCCCGCTGTCGTCGTCCCGATCATGACGCGGGTCACCGCGGCGGGTGAGGTGCTCGACCCGAGCGGAGTCGCGCTCGATTCAGACGTGATCTCCGGACGGGAGCCTCGCGTCGCGTCGGACGGAAGCGACTACTTCGTGATCTGGCGAGAGGCGGCGGCGCTGAACGACCCACATGATCTGTGGGGAAAGCGCGTGCTCTCGGACGGGACGATGCCGGACTCCGAGGTCGTCATCTCGGATTCGAGCGGCGTGGCAGCGGCCGCGCTGGCCTACAACGGCAGCGAGTATCTCGTGGCCTGGGAAGACGCCGCGCAGGTCTTCGCCAGGGCCACGCGCATTCTGCCGCTCGACGGCAGCGTGCTCGACACGCCGCGCATCGACCTGCCCGGAGGCGGAGGCGCGGAATACCCCGACGTCGGCACTGACGGTAGTAACTGGCTCGTGGCCTGGCACGTCGGCACCACCGGCATTCAGGGAGTACGTGTGGGCCCCACCGGCAGCGTGCTCGACGCCGGTGGCATCGTCATCGCGTCCGATCCCGGCAGCGACGTGTACCTGTATCGCCCGCAGGTGGGCTTCGACGGCGAGCAATTCCTGGTCTCCTGGGCTCGCGCCGAGGGACCGTACTGGCACATCCAGCGGAGCCTCGTCGCGCAGCGCTTGTCGACCGCCGGAGTGGTCGCTGCCGGCCCCGAGCTCACCATCTCGGCGCAGCCGGTGCTCTCCTCGGGAACCTGGGCCGAGCTGACGGAGGGCGTTCAGGGCACGCTCCTCGCCACCTACGCCCGGCTGCCTGCTTCGACCACGATCGCCAACGAACGAGCGCAGGCGCGATTGATTGTGGCGCCCGCGTCGGACGGCTCGGCCTGCGAGCTGTCGATCAGCTGCGCCAGCGCCTATTGCGTGGACGGTATCTGCTGCGACTCCGCTTGCGACGGCCCCGGCGACGACTGCACCACGACTCCCGGGCTCTGCTCCCCCGGGAGCGGCGGGAGTGCTGGAGCGCCTGCGGGCGGTGGTAGTGGCGGAGCCGACGAGGGGGCCAGCAGCGCAGGCGCGAGTGACGGCGGAACACCTGCAGCCGGTGGCGCTCCCGGCAACGACGGAGGTGCGCCGGCTGCATCCGGTGGTGATGCTGGCGAACGAGGTTCGAACTCTTCTCGAGGTGGGGCAACGGATGCCGGCGTGGCAGATGAAGACGACGACGGCGGGTGTGGTTGCCGCGCAGGGGCCCACGGCAGTCCGCGCTATCTCGGTACGCTGCTGCTCGTCGGAGCCCTCCTCGGCGTCCAGCGACGCCGACGACGCGCGGTTTGAGCTAGGCGGCACGGCCGCTGGCACGTGCCAGGGCCGGCCAGCCGCGAGCGGCCAGTTGCACCTGCTCGGCCCCGAGAAATAGGCACGTTTTTGTGTGTCAGTGCCGGATTTCGGGCGTGGCACGACCCCTGCACTGGGACTCGGCTCGCAGCGCACGGCGAGTCGTTCGCCGCCGCGCTGCCATCAACCCGAGGAGAGGACGTTTTCATGACGCGCACCATGTCGAGTTCCATCATTGCTTCTTGCCTCCTGCTTGCAGCCTGTGGCGGTGGCTCCGGTGCGGACGCCGGCGCGGATGGCCCCGCTGCCGATCCGACGAACGACCCCACGTCGACGATGGAAGACGACGACACCAGCGCAGCGGATGGCGGTGCTCCAGCGAGCTCGAGCGGCGACGCAGGTAGCGCTTCCGACGAGCCCGAAGAGGATCCCGTGGACGACCCGGTGCCCGATCCCACGGACGACGAGGCGCCGACCATCGTGCAAACCTGGCCCGAAGCCGGCGCCAGTGGCGTCTTGACCGACGAGACCATCGCGCTCGAGTTCAGCGAGCCGATGGATCGCGAAGCTACCGAGGCTGCTTTCACCTCCGCGGAGCTGCCGAGCGATGCCGTGACGTTCTCGTGGAACTCGGACAGCACGCTGCTGACCATCACGCCGAACGACCCGCTCGAGTACGCCGTCGGCCTCGATCCGGCGACGCTGGTCGCCAAGACGTACTCCTACGTTCTGGAGACCGGCGCGACCGACGTCGCCGGAAACGCGCTCGCTGACGACTTCGCGTCGAGCTTCGACACGGCGCGCATGCTGCTCGCGGAGGGGCCGCTCGTCCCTGGCTACTCGGGCTCGCTGAACATGGAGAGCGGCGCCGTCGGAGTCACGCTGGAGAGCGGAGATCTGACTTCGAAAGACATGATCCGGACGTTCGTGACCTTCACGCTGCCGGAGCTCGCCGCTGACCCACTGGAGCTCTTGGTCATCCTCGAGACCGCGCAGATCGGTGTCTCGGGCGCGCCCTTCACCGACCTGATCAGCGGCGGGCAGGAGCTGCTCATCGCCCCGGCTTCCTTCTCCACGGCCGATGAGGTTCAGGCACTGGAGATGTCGGCGCCCCTTGCCAACCTGAGCAACGAGCCGGCGCTCGGCCAGCGCACGCTGGATCTGACCAACCACGTCGCAGACCTGTACGCGAACGACGCGAACAGCGCGCAATTCATCATCCAGTTCCCGACCGACACCGACGGCGACGCGATCGAGGACTCGGTCCTCTTCGATCACAACTCGACGCGACTCGCGATCGCTTACCTGCTGCCCTGATACGGCTCACTCCGTCTCGGAATGGCACAGTTTGGCTCAGGAGGTAGCACTAGTTTGGTGCAGATTTCTCGCTGATTCGCGCGTGCAAGGCTGGCATACGGCTTGCTGAAGAGACTGGCATGGCTTCCGTCGGGTTGCGTGGGTCGATACGGTTTCTGCTGACGCTTGGCCTCGTGCCAGCCTTCTACATCCTGCAACACGGAGGGGTGGACGGCTTTCCGGTCGCCGAGGGCTGTAGCGGTGCCGGCCCCTACGCGCCGGCGCCCGCCGCCAATGTGCTCCAAGCCGACGAGGCCGTGCCGGTGAGCGTCAGCACGGAGGGACTCTTCATCACTCAGGTGTTTGGGCCGCAGGTCACCGAGAGCAATTCGACGCTCACCGTCGAAGTCACGACCTTGAACGGTGATGCCGTCGCTGGTGCGACGAAAGTCCTCAAGGCGGGGGATCAAAATGCCATGGTGGGCTGGAAGGCAAACGCGCCGCTCGAGGTGGGGACCAAACTGACGGCCAAGGTCTCGGTGACCGATCCCGCCGGTACGGGTGACGAGGTCACTCTCGAGGTGGCGGGCGCCCCCACCGCGCTCTCGGCCAGCGGATTGTCCTTCGGCATGTGGATGGACATCGGGCACGGAGTGGGGGAGCCGATTACGTGCGCAGGGAGCGGCTACGGCGGCTGCAATAGCGGCGCCTGGAGTCAGACGCTCACCTTGCCGAGCGGGGAGGAAGTGCTGGCCTCGGTCATCACGGCGTGGACGCCGCCTGCGACGACCGGCGCCGTCGCCTGGGAGGTCCACGTCGAGCTGCCGGACGGTCAGGAGCCGGGCAATGCGCTGCCAGTCGTGTCGTTTTTCGGTTTCAGCTCGACTCCAGAAGAGACCGGTCGGGTTCTC
>DATLIL010000830.1:0-5667 GCA_035539475.1 Polyangiaceae bacterium | reverse complement strand
TGCACCGCGCCGGCTGGGAGCCCGTGATCCTCGAGCGGGCGCCGGAGCGCCGCAAAGGCGGCTACTTCATTGGCCTCTTCGGCACGGGCCAGGCGTCCGCCAAGCGGCTCGGCGTGCTCGAGGCCATGGGCAACCGCAAGCACCCGCAAACATTGACGTACGAGGTGGACCGGTCCAATCGTCGTCGCAAGGGCATGAACTTCGCCGACGTGCCCGGCGCGCCGCGCATGCTGCTGCGCGGCGACGTCGAGAATGGCTTGTTCTCCGCGCTGCCGGAGGGGGTGGAGATCCGCTTCTCGACGGTCCCCACCCGGATCGAGCAGGTCGATCGTGGCGTCGACGTCACGACGACCCACACGACGACCGGCGCGACCGTGACCGAGCGCTTCGACCTCGTGGTGGGCGCCGACGGAATGCGCTCGACCGTGCGAAAGCTCGTCTTCGGCCCGCCCGAGGACTTCCTTTACCCGCTGAAGTACATGATCGGTGCGGCCATCCTGAGCAAACCCGTCCGCGGCTACAACCTGCACGACGGGCTGGTCATGGCCGAGGCGGGGCGATCGGTATGGGTCTTCCCCTTCGCAAACCACAAGCCCGGCGTGCTGTTCTCCTACCGCGTGGACGACGTCGATGCGCAGTTCCGAAGGCCCCGCATCGAGTCGATTCGCAAGGCGTACGGTCCGGAGCCGGCAGGGCCCTTGCTGAACGAGCTCTTCGACGATTTCGCGGCCGCGGACGAGTATCTGTTCGACTCGGTCAACCAGGTTCGCATGAATCGCTGGCACAAGGGGCGGGTCGTGTTGATCGGCGACGCAGCGTGGTGCTTGACGTTGTATTCAGGGATGGGCGCTTCGACCGGCCTGGCCGGAAGTGAGCTCTTGGGCAACATGCTGGAGACGTACCCCGACGACGTGGGGCGCGCGCTCGTCGACTGGGAGGAGAAGCTGCGCCCGTTCATCACGAGCCTGCAGGCCCACGGGCTGAAAATGAGGGCGTTCTTCACCCCGTCCGGGGAAGCGCAACGGATCCTGCGCGCGGCGTTCCTCCGCCTCGCCGGCTCACCCGTCACGCGCCCGATCTTCCAAAGACTGACCATCAATGATCAGCTGACGATGCGCGACATCGTCGTGCAGTAATTTAGAGATCCACCCGCTTGCGATTGTCCGACGACACGCGGTCGATCAGCTTGTTGTTCGGATCGAAGCCGGCTTCATAAGGCTCCGCGTCGACCACGACGGTCACCTGCTGGTGCTGCTTGGTCACGTGGTGCCGTTCCAGGTACAGCACCTCCTCGTCCGCCTCCTTGCCTGACTTGCCGCGCGCGAAGACGCCGACCTCGATCCAATCATCGAGCTCGCCCGCCGTCTCCTTGCCCTTGCCGTCCGCATAACGCTTGTCCGCGAACAGATCGAGGGTCACCTCGTACTTGCCGTCGCTGCGCTTGGTGGCCGTCGCCGCCTCGACCCGGTTGTCGTAGAAGCAGATCTTCTCGAACAGGTCGGTGATCAGCGCCTCGTGCGCCGGACCGGCCTCGGCGCGGATGTACGCCAGAAGCTCGGCCGACGTCGTGTACGGCGGCTGCTGGTACCCCTTGTCCTGCAGGAACTTCTTCAGCGCGCGGTTGAGCGCGGCCTCGCCGATCTCCTCGCGCAGGCGGTAGAACACCAGCGATCCCTTCTGGTAGTGGATGTATTGCTGGTTTTCCACCCGGTAGAGCGGCAGCTCCTCGACCCGCTCGCCGCCGCGGCCGGCGAGGTACTTGTCGAGCTCCTCCTTGAGGAAACGTCGCATCTTGGGGCGACCGTATTCGTGCTCCATCACCATCAAGGCCGAGTATTGGGCCAAGGACTCCGACAGCACGGTCGCCCCCTGCACGTTGGCGCCGATCACCTGGTGCGCCCACCACTGGTGCGCGATCTCGTGCGCGGTCACGTAATACACGTAATCGACGGCATTCTCGCCGCGCAGGTCGGTGATGAAGCCGATCGACTCCGAATAGGGGATGGTGTTGGCGAAGCTCTGGGCGAAGCTCGCGTACCCCGGAAACTCGATGATCCGCACCTGGCGGTGCTGGTACGGCGTGAAGTTGGCCTCGTAATACGAAAGCGACTTCTGCACCGCTTCGATCATGCGATCGACGTTGTACGGATGTTTGGGGTCGTAATAGATCTCGATCGGGATCTGCTCGGGCGTGCCTTCCTTGTAAAACCCCTTCTTCACCTGCCAGCGCGCCGACAGGAAGGCGTAGAAGTTCAGCATCGGCCGGTCCATGGCGTAGCTGAAGCAACGACGGCCGTCGCGGTGGAATTCTTCCTTCAGGTAACCCGGCGCGAGCGCGGTCTGATCCGGCGCGGTGCAGATGGTGGTCTTGAAGTCGAGCCAATTGGCATCGTCGTCGATATAGGTGCTCGCGCGCGCCGCCTCGTCTTCCAGCTTCGGCATGCGGGTGGGCTCCCCCAGCCCGCGTTTGCGGCGGTCGTTTCGATCGTTGAGCTGCACGCCCTCGTCGTAGCCGAGCTGCGGGAACATGCGGTTGTTGAAGAAGCTCCCATTTTCGACGATCTGCGTCTGCGAGAGCTCGTTCGTGATGCCGTTCGGGTGGTAGTCGAAGCGGAAGCGTATCTCGCGCTCCTCGCCCGGCAGCATCGGACGCTCGAGACGATAGATGCGGTAGCCCAGCGGGGCATCGTGTTTCACGAGCGTGGCGCCGCCGAAGTCGATCGAGACGAGCGCCTTGTCGTTGGTGAGGTTGATGTGCACCTCCTCGATCGCCGAGGCGTGGGGGTTGTGCACGCGGTAGACCCCATCGACGCGCAGGACCTGTGTCTCCGGACGCAGGTCGATCTCCGTGGACGAGGCCCGGATCTTCGGCTGCGGCAGATTCTTGTAGCGGCCGTATTCGTTCTCGTAACGCGCCGCCAGATCGAGGTTCTGCTCCGGCGAGCGGTAGTCGTTGCGGATGTTCGTGTTCCAGAACAGGAACCCGCCCACGGACGCAAACGAAAGCAGGCCGAGCCCGAAGGCCACGCCCAGCGGGCCGCGCAGCCGCTGCCGCGCCATACCGAAGCGCTCGCGCCGGCTGCTTTCGCTGCCGCGCACCCAGAAGGCCACCGACAAGAGCAGCAGCGAGAGCAGGAGCAGGCCCCAGTACCCCTGGAACCAGAGCTGCGCCGACAAGAAGTGGCCATAGCCGTTCATGTCCGAATGCGGCGCGATCGGCCAGCTCCCGAAGTTGTAGAGGTGATGGGTGAAGTCCATCAGCCCGAGCGCGGTCTGCAGGGCGAGCACCAGGAGCAGCAGCGCATACCCGACGAACTTGTTGTTGCTGAACACCTGCAGGGTCAATGCCAGGCCGCCCATCAGCACATACACGCTGGAGTCCAGCGTCAGCGTCTTCAGGTACAAGAGCGGTTCGAGCTGGGTATACCCCTTGGCGAGCTGGATGAGCATCGCGGTGATCGCGCCGATCCCCTGGAAGGTGGCGATCACCGCCAGGAGCGCCCCGAACTTCGCCAGGAGCGGCACCCAATTCGGCACCGGCATCGCGTCGGTGACCTCGTGCATCTTCGCGCCGCGCTCCTTCCACACGAGCTCGCCGGCGTAGAACAGCACGATGATCACCAGCAAAAAGCTGTAGCTGCCCTGCAGCGCGGACAACATCTGCGACGTCACCGGATAAATGCGCGTCGCATACATCGTTTGGCGCAAGAGCGCGGTCGGGATGAAGTTGGCGATGCCGAACGCGAGCATCACCAGGAAGGGCACGCCGCGGAACACAGACGCGGTGTCGAAGCGCAGTTGACGCAGGAACTGCCGCCCCACCGTGCTGGTCGTGAAGACGGGCGCGGGCCTCGGCACCGCCGCCCCGGGAGCGGGTCGGGCCACGTGTGCCGCCGGGGCGAGCGTCTCCGCCTTCGACGTCCGGCCCCAGCGCCGGCGGCCGGTGCCGCTGCGTTCGGTCTTGAACAGCGCGAAGGTCGCCGCAAACAACGCCGCGGCAATGGACGTCCAGAGCAAGCGGTTGCCGAGGAGGTACCCGCTGATCGCCGGCAGGCCGGTGTTGCGCTCCTCGGCCGACCAGTAACGAATGGTGCGCTCGAGGGCACGCAGGCCGAGCGGATCCATCAGCGTCGCGATCCAGACATTGTCGAGATCGCGCAGCAATGCCGCGCTCACGCCGTACAGGACGAAGAACGCGATCACGCCGATGTAGACCCACAGAATGCTGCGTGTCACCACCGCCATCAGCGAGAGCAGCGCGCCTGTGAAGAGTACGTTCGGGATCACGAACACCACGAACGACCACAGGTAGGGCTCGAGCGAGACCGGCCCGAGGCGCGCCGGATCGATCCACGGCATGAACTGGGCGATGAACAAGCCCAGGCCAATCACGAGGTACACGACCAGGCTCGCCGTGAGCGCCGCGCCGAGCCGGCCGAGCAGGTAATCACGTTTGCGGATCGGGCTCGCGAAAAAGAGCTCCGCCGTGCCCTGTTCGAAGTCCCGCAAAAGCGCGCTGGAGATGAAGATCGTGATGACCAGCATCCCGAACAGGGTGAAGAGCGTGAGCCAGTTGGCGACGACCGTCGGCGCGTTCCGGAAGACGTTGCCGATGCTCCCGCCCATCTGCACCGCCTCGCTGGCAGCCGCCCCGAAGGCCAGCAATCCGAACAAGGAGGCGATCAGCCAGAGCAGTGGTGAACGAAGCTGCTCGCGCAGCTCGAATCGAAAGAGTTCACGAATCATGGCGGCGCTGGGTCAGGCGGCCTGCACGCGCAGGAGCTGGAAGTACACGTCCTCGAGGTTCGGCGCGACCTGCTCGAAGCCGTCGCCCGGGTCCTCGCTGCTGAACACATGGATCACCGGACGGCCGGCGACGAGCCGCGTCGAAAGCACGGTATGGCGCGCCTCGTATTCGGAGAGCGCGGCTTTCGTGACCTGCTTGCGCCAGACCTGGTTTTCGAGCGCGGCGATTGCATCGCTGGGCTTTCCGGTCCGCAGCACCTGGCCTTTGTTCATGATGGCCATGGTCGGGCACAGGTCGGTGACGTCTTCCACGATGTGCGTGGACAGGATCACCGCGACGTTTTCGCCGATCTCGGCGAGCAGGTTGAGGAAACGATTGCGCTCCTCGGGATCGAGGCCAGCCGTGGGCTCGTCGACGATGACGAGGCGCGGATTGCCCAGGAGCGCCTGCGCGACGCCGAAGCGCTGCCGCATGCCGCCCGAATACGTGCCGAGCTTGCGTTTGCGCACGTCCCACAGGTTCACTTGCTGGAGCAGGCCGTCCACGACCTCGCGGCGTTGCTTGCGCTCGGTAAGACCCTTCAGCACGGCGAAATGCTCCAGCAGGTCCTCCGCGCTCACCTTGGGATACACCCCGAAATCCTGCGGCAGGTAGCCGAGCTGCCGCCGCACGGCGTCCTTGTCCCGCAGCACGTCGATGGTCTTGCCGTCGACACCTTCCAGGGTGGCCGTGCCGCTGTCGGCCTCCTGCAAGGTCGCGAGCGTGCGCATCAGCGACGATTTGCCGGCGCCGTTCGGGCCGAGCAAACCGAACATGCCGCGCGGGATGTCGAGGGTGACGTCGTTCAGCGCGTGAACGCCGTTTTCGTAGGTCTTGCTGAGGTTGCGGATGGCGAGCATGGGTCCCTGCACGAGAAAGCC
>DATLIL010000829.1:0-8605 GCA_035539475.1 Polyangiaceae bacterium | reverse complement strand
GGTGATCAGCACCGTCGTCGACGGGCTTCCGCGCAGGCGGCGGATGGTGTCCTTGATCGCACGGAGGGCGGAGGTTTCACCGATGAGGGCCGGCTCGGCGTTGTCGATCAGCGTGCCGTTACGCGAGCGCGAGCGACGGAGGCCACTGCTCGCCTCCAGGGCGCGGCGGGTCAGGATCGAAATTTCATCGATGCTGAGCGGGGGCCGGGTCACATAGAAAGCCCCGGCCTTGAGCGCATCGATCGCCTCTTCGGCGGGCGCCGAGAGCACGATGATGGGCGGCACGGGGTCGATCGCGCGCAAATCCCGGATCACGTCGAGCACGGCGCCGTCGCGGAGCTCGCGAGAAATCAGTGCCACGTCCGCCCCTTGTCGAAAAAGCTCCGGTGCGCCCTGAGCCCCGCCACTCTCCGCGACTTCGTATCCGTCGGCTCGCAAACGGGCAGTGATCTGCTTGCGAACTCCCTCATCCGATTCGACTACGATTACACGGTCCATCCAGATATCCTCCGATTGGTGGTTTCCCCTCTGGATCGCCGGAATCCCTGCTGAGATTCGCAACGCCATTGCTGGGAACTTCGCCTTGCGGGGCGACTCCGGGTGCAGGTTGCGTGCCTGGCCACGAAAGCCCAGCAGGGCGGCGGTTTGACACCCTGTTGCAGCGCGTTTTTCGGGTAGAAATACGCGGGACATTCAGAGACTTGGGCCGTGCACGCTGTTGCGATCTGGCGCGCCGGCCCGCGCGCCGATACCCTGCGTGAACCCCGATTCTGCCGAGGCGTGTTGCTACACCCGGCCGCGGCAGCGTGGCAAAGACGATCGAATCGTGTACCCGGCAGAGTTCTGAAGCGCTGCCGCAACAATCAGCGCTGGAATTCCCGTTAGCGAAGTGAACTTCCAGCCACTCCTCGCGGCACGCTTCACGGTCGTCCGCACGCAAGAAGTGCTTGACGGTTCGTCATGGAGGGAAGCGCGCAGGCAACTCCCCGCAAGCGTCGCGCCTACAGCCCCAATCGGCTTGCTTTGCGCTCCTCAGCGCCGCGGCAAACCGCCTTGGCTGCCGCTTGACGAGGGCTGCGGGCGCCGGTGAGGATGCCGCCGCTCATGCTGCGGCGCCGTCACCTCTTGATGCTCTGCGGGCTCGCCAGCGCAGCCTGTGCTCGCAAGAGTGGAGACGAGGTCAGGGTCGCGGCGGCCTCCAACGTCGCCGACGTGCTCGGAACGCTCGCCGCGGAGTACCACAAGCAGGGCGGCGCCGAGGTCTCGATCAGTAGCGGCTCGAGCGGCAAGCTCTACGCACAGATCGAGAACGGAGCGCCGTTTCACGCCTTTTTTTCGGCCGATGAGGAGCGTGCCGCGAAGCTCGAGCAAAAGGGCCTGGCCGTCCCCGGCACGCGCTTCACGTACGCGCTCGGGCGCCTCGCGCTGGTGGGGAGGAAGCTCGACCACCCCAATGACGGCGCGCTCGACCTGCGCGGGAGCTTCCATAAGTTGGCGATCGCCAACCCGGCCACGGCGCCCTACGGGGTTGCCGCCATGCAGGTGCTGGCCAAGCTCGGCGTCGCGACCAGTGACGACAAGCTGGTGCGTGGCGAAAACGTGGCGCAGACGCTGCAGTTCGTCGACAGCGGCGCCGTCGATCTCGGCCTGGTGGCGCTCTCGAACGTCATGGGGAGAAGCGACCGCTCGTTCTGGAAGGTGCCCGCGAACCTGCACGAGCCCATCCGCCAGGACGCCGTGCTCCTCACTTCCGGCAAGTCAATGCCGGGAGCCGCTGATTTCCTGACCTACGTGCGCAGTCAGCCGGCGCGCGCGCTGCTGGCCAAGGCCGGATACGACGTGCCGTGAACATCGACTGGACGCCGGTCTGGCTGACCCTGAAGCTCGCGACCACGGCCAGCGTGCTGCTCTTGCTCCTGGGCACGCCCCTGGCCTGGTGGCTGTCGCGGTCTCGTTCGCGGTTGGTGGTGCCGATCGAGGTCCTGGTCGCGCTCCCCCTGGTGCTGCCTCCGACCGTGCTCGGCTTCTACCTGTTGGTCCTGCTCGGGCCGTCAGGGCCGATCGGCTTCGCCTGGGAACGGCTCTCCGGTGGGCGCCTGGTGTTCTCGTTCGGCGGTCTGCTCCTGGGTTCCCTCATCCACTCCTTACCCTTCGTCGTTCAGCCGCTGGTCGGCGCCTTTCGCGGTATCGACAACAAGCTCCTGGAGGCCGCCGCGGTGCACGGCGCGGCTCCGTTCGATCGCTTCGTCAACGTCGCGGTCCCGCTGTGCCGGCCGGCCTTCCTCGCCGCGGGCACGCTCGGCTTCGCCCACGTGATTGGCGAGTTCGGTGTGGTGCTGATGATCGGCGGCAACATTCGCGGAGAGACCGAGCTCCTGTCGATCGCGATCTACGACCGCGTCGAGATGCTCGACTACGCGCAAGCGCACGTGCTCGCGGCGGGCATGCTGGCGTTCTCGGCGCTGGTACTGATGGTCGTGTACTGGACCAACCGGCGGCTCTCGCTGGTCGGGCCCTGACATGAGCGGACTGGTTGCCGAAATCGGGCTTTCGCGTGGCGCGTTCGAGCTGTCGGTCTCGATCGAGCTGGCAGAGTGCAGCCTGACCGCGCTGAGCGGCCCCTCCGGCGCCGGCAAGACGACGCTACTGCGCTGTCTGGCCGGGCTCGAGCGCGCCCAGCGCGGCCGTGTGCGCAAGGGCGACGCCATCTGGCAGGACGAGTCCGCCGGCGTGTTCGTGCCGCCCCACCTGCGCGGCGTGGGCTTCGTGTTCCAGGACACCGCGCTCTTCCCCCACCTGTCCGTGCGCGGCAACCTGGAGTTCGCAGCGCGTCGCGCCGGAAACCGCGCCCAGCGCATGCTGCTCGACGCTGCCGTCGAGTGGCTGGGCCTGGCGCCGCTCCTCGAGCGCGATCCACGCACGCTCTCCGGCGGCGAACGCCAGCGCGTCGCCATCGGCCGTGCCCTGGCGCTGAACCCCGAGCTCATCCTGATGGACGAGCCCGTGGCCGCGCTGGACGTGGAGGCGCGAGCCGCGATCTTGCCGAACGTCGAGCGCGTCTTCCGCGAGCTCCGCGTTCCCGTGCTCTACGTCACGCACACACCCAGCGAAGTCGCGGGCATCGCCCAGCAACAGCTCTGGCTCGAGCGCGGCCGGCTCTCCGCCAAGCCCCCGTCGACGCCCCCGTGAGAACGCGGCTTCGCTGACCGCGAGGCGATGCGCTGGCAGCGGCAGCCCCATCACACGTCACGAGTCCTCGCTGGTAGCTCGTTGAGCGAACCTCCGCCCGCGCGGTGTACCTCTTCACGTCGCAAAACGCGTTACCCAGGTAACAAGCGGCAAGCTCGCGATAAGGTTTAGCTTTCGTCGTTTCGACGCTGTTCGGCTCCGCGCAGACTGGGCTTCGCGCTCGCAGCGATCTGGAGATTGTCGAGACGTCTCCGCCACTTGAACCCTGTTATTTGGGTAACCGGAGCTTCGACGTGAAGAGTGTGTCGCGGCGCGTGCGGCGTGTCCCGACCGCTGCTGGCGTATGGCGCGCCCCAGGTTGAGCCGTCGCGCAACGTGAAGTGGGTGTCCCGACGCATGCGGCGTATTCCGGCCGCTTGGGCGCCGAGAGAAGCCGCCGTGCGCCGCGACTTCGGCGGCTGCGAGCGCTTCGAGGACTTCGCCCCGTGCGATGCCAAAGACTCGCTTGCGATCAGCCGCCGCAGAGCGCCCTTCGGAACGGAGATCGACGTCGTGTGCAACGGCCGAAGGCCGGCTCGCGGACGTGGAAGGGGTACGCACATCGACGTCGTGTGCCAAGATCCAGCGCTCCGGGGGGACCAATCAGCGCGGACCGAACAAGAGCAAACCCGGCCGATCCAGGGACTTAGGGGTTGAGCTCGGCGCAGATCGGCGGCTCCGCCTTCGTGGTCGGTCGCACGCTGCCGAGCCACCAGTCGATCGTGGAGACTCCAGCCGGATCGGCCCACACGCCCCACAGCACCAGGCTGCCGGTGCCGGCGCAGATCGGCAGCACGATCGCCTTCAAGCCGCCGTTGCTGCCGGCGACGCGCCACTGACGCTCGACGCCGGCGCCGAGCGCACCCAGATGCACGTCGCGCCCGCGCACGTACTCGAGCTCCGCGCTGCCGAGCGCACGCTGGAACTCGCCGGCCAGGGCCGCGTGCATCTCGTCCACCGTTTGCATGGACGCGATCTGCTCCGACAGCTCGACGCCCATCACCACGGGCGACGGCTGCTTGCGCGAGAACGTGGCGCTCACGGGACCACCGAGCTCGGCGGCGAACTCCGACGGCACTCGGGTCACGATGCCGAGCTGCTCGTTCACGTAGTGCCCCCCGCTAACGTAGGGCGGCTGAAACGCGCGGGCTTGTTTCGGCTCCACCACGGCGAGCTTGCCGAACGGCGGCTCGGAGCGCGGAGCTTCGCCGACCAGCGCGAGCAGCTTACCGAGCAGGGGGCGCGTCTCCTTGACGGGAAAGCCGCGCACGAGCGCCACGCGCTTGCCTTCTCGGCGCACGGCGTCGTGCTCCGGCATGACGTGCGTCCCCGCGCGCTGCCGCGTGCACTTCACGTAGTCCTTGAGCGCGCTCTCGAACTCGGTCGCTTCGCGCTCGTCGTCCCAGACCGTCGACCACATCAGCGCGCCGTCGTCTCCGCGCACGGTGACCGAGTAGGCATCGCCGCCCCAACCCGCGGCGGCGGCGGCGGCGCGCTCGAGCGGCAGGCAGTAGCCGAGAATGACCTTGGTCTGCAGCTCACCGACGGTGCCGCTGACGACGCGCTCGTGCAGCGCCGGCGCCTCTGGCGCGCGCACCGGTACTGGTGCCTCACCCGACAGGTACTTCTGCGGGTGCAGCACCTGCTCGCTGCTCTGGGGCGGGTGCGTGTAGATGCGATTCAAGAGCTCGAAGCCGCCGGTACGGAACAGCGCCGCCACGAAGGCCATGCCGTGCATGTACGGAAACGACAGGCGTTCGCGGATCAGCGGCGGAGCGCTCTCCAGCGCCTCCTGTCCGCCGCGCGCGCGGCTGAAGCGATCGAACGCGCGATCGCTGGCTACGCTGGCGGCCCTGACCAGCGCGCGGTTCAGCGGAATGCGATTGCGCTGCGCCAGGTAGGCGACCATCACCAGCATCGCGTCGCCCTCGATCACGGCGTTCTGGGCCAGGCGCACGTCCTCGTTGTCGAGGGCCTTGAGGTCGGGCACGGCGAAATGCTGCATCTGCAGCGAGTGAGTGATCTCGTGCGCCAGGACGGCGGCCACCTCGAGCTCGCTCTTGCTGCCGAGCAGCTTCTTGCGCACGTGCACGGCGTGGGTGTGCTCGTCGTAGAAGCCGAGCAGCTGCTCGTCGTAGACCTCGTCCCAGCCGCTGCCCTGCCGCGCGCTGGGCGGCGGAAACTCGAAGGCCAGCGAGAACGCCGGCGCGTCGGCGTCGGAAGGCCCGATCGCGTCCTTTTTCACCTTGCCGCGCAGCGCGCTCTCGAAGGCGGCCTCGTCGTCGAACAGGATGCGAGTCGGCCGCTGATCGGCCACGCCGCGAATGCGCTCGACCTCGGCGATGAGCAGCTTGGGCTCTCGCTCGAAGGCCAGCACCTTGGGTTCTTGCGCGGGTTTCTGCGGCTGGCAGGCCAAGCTCTGGAGCGCGCCCAGAAGCGTCAGCGATGCCCAGACCCGGGCGCAGCCGCTTGCGATGGCCATGTTCGGCGATCCTACCCCCGGCGCCGGCCCTTTGCCGAGGTGTGCGCGCGCCGAGCCTTATTCTCGGCGGCGATCAGCGTCCAGCGAGCACAGGCCGTGCCGGATCGCGAAGCGGGTCAGCCCGGCGATGCTGTGCACGGCGAGCTTGTCCATGATGTTCTTGCGGTGCGTGTCGACCGTGCGCGGGCTGATCGAGAGGTGCTTGCCGATCTCGATGCTCGACTTGCCGTCGGCGATCAGCGCGAGCACCTGGCGCTCGCGACCGGTCAGCTTGTCGAGCTCGGTCTGGTTCGAGCCGCGGCGCGCCGTGGCCGCCTCGGGCCCGCCGCCGCGCAGGTAGGTTCCGCCCGCCATGACTGCCTCGATCGCTTGCAGTAGCTGATCGAAGGCCGACTCCTTGAGCACGTAACCGCTGGCTCCGGCGGCCGCCGCCTGTTCGATGTACTGCGGCTCGTCGTGCATGCTCAGCATGACGATCCTGACGCCAGGGTGGTCGCGACGGATCTCACGCGCGGCCTCGATGCCGTTCTGCGTGTGCATCGCCACGTCGAGCAGCGCCACGTCCGGCTTGTGCTCGGTCACTAGGCGCACCGCGTCCTGGCCGTTGGCTGCCTCGCCGACCACTTCGTTGCCCGAGGCTTCGAGCAACGAACGTATGCCGCTGCGCACGAGCGCGTGATCATCAGCCAGTACGACGCGAACCATCAGCTGCGATCCCCCCATGCCAAATCTCCAGTCATTCGGCTTCAACGTTTATCATCGGACAGCCGGCGTGGGGAAAAACTGCGCTACGCAAATTTGCGTAGCGCCGATGAAGCGTCACGCGGGCTCCGTTACCCAGCTCGGAAGCGCCACTCTTTCGGCTTTCACGTCGACGCACAGCCCACGCTCGTCGGCAACGCGGCGCAGCAGGCCCGGATCGTCGGATTGGATGCCGGAGACGCCGAGATCCATCAACACACGCATCTGCGCAGGGTGATTGATGGTGAAGCAGCACAGGTGCTCGACCGCCTGCTCGGGGTGCGTGGCGTTATGCCTCGCCATAAGTTCCAGGTCTTCTTTGACGATGCGGTAGTGCGTTCGAAAGGGCCAGAGCGTGATCTTGCGAGGCTTCTGCGCCATGGCCCGGCGCAGGCCATGCTCGATCGCCTTGCCCACGGCGCTCGCGCGCGCGGTATCGAGCACGATGCCGGGCGGGGGCTCGATGTCGTAGGCGATCTCGTGCTGGGGAGCGAGCCGCCGGAGCTCACGCACGACGTCCTCCTCGCACGACTCGAGCACGACGCGAAAGTGCGGGCTCTGCCGGGCGAGCAACGCGTCCAGGCTGCGCAGCAGCGACGGCACCAGATCGACGCGGCGATTGGGCAGCTTCACGTCGAGGAACACGATGCCGAGCTCGGGGTGCTCGTTGGCCCAGCCCCAGAAGCGCTCGAGCGTCGGGATCTCGACGTCCACACGCCGCCCGCCGCGGCGCTCGGCGTAGCCGTAGTGTTCGCGGAACTCGCTCAGCGACAGTTCACCGAGCTCGCGCCGGAAGCGGCCGTCGGAGGGTGCGCGCGGCCGGTATCCGACCCAGGGCTCGAGGCCACGGCGGCGGAAGAAGGACTTCATCTCGCCGATGTCGTAGTCGTGCCAGAGCACGACGGTGCCGTCGCGCGTCACGCACAGATCGAGCTCGACGCCGTTGGCACCCTCGGACAGCGCGCGTTGGAACGAGGGCAAGGTGTTCTCGACCTCGCGCAGCGGTGAGCCACGGTGCCCCACTACCCAGAACACTGACGGCTGCAAAGAGGGGGATGAGTGCATGGCAGGGCGGTTCGCCTCAAGCTAGCTACGCTCCAGCGAAAATCGAGGTCAGCCGCCTGTACCCGTTTCGAATCCAGCTGGGCCGGGCAACGTCCGAGTCGAATTCCTCGCAGCTAATGGCCAGCCCGAAACAAGCCTCGAGGCAACTCTGCCACACCGGGTTCAGATAGCGACCGAGGCGTGATTGCTCCGCGAGGCAAGCACCGATCGCACACACGTGCTGAACCTGGCACTCGTCGCCGACCTCGGCCGCGGCTACCGCGCGGGAGCGCGCCTCATTCGAGAAGCGCTGGCCGATCGGTAGCGACGGCGCGTTCTGGGCGCTGGTGGTCGAGGTGCTCAACTCTACACGTGCGCGGTGCGGCGCCGGCCAATCCAGCCCACGATGGCGAGCACGGCGATCGCCCCGATCACGCTACCGATGATCCCGCCTGGGTGCAGCCGGGTGATCTCGTCACCGGAGATCATGCTGCCGATCAGACCGCCGAGCAGCGAACCGACGATGCCGAGCACGGTGGTCATGATCAGACCCATGCTCTGTTTCCCGGGCAGCAGCGCGCGCGCCAAAAGCCCGACCACGAAACCGAAAACCACAAACAGCAGCAGACTCATTGGTCTCTCGCTTTCCGCTCGGCTCCGCGGAGCCCGAGCACACTCGAACGTGGTGCAATCCGAGTGCCAGGGCAGCGGCGCCTGACCACGGCGAGACAGTGATGTCGGCGCGCGGCGATTACGAGTACGCTGAGAGCGGCTTGGCCAGGCTTCCCCGAACAGCGAAGAGCGACCGGCGTGAGGCGGCCGTGCAGCTCGTCGAGGGGCGCAGTCACTATGACGAGGTCGTGATGAAGGCCGTGCTCGGTGCGCGCGTGTCGATCTGGATCGCGACCGCGAACCTGAAAGACGTGCGGGTCGAGGCACCGATCGGCACCAGCGCGCGGGCGCGCGGGCGCTACGTCTCGATACTGGAGCACCTGAGCGACCTCGTGACGCGCGGCGTGGAGGTGCGCATCCTGCACGGCGGCACGCCCTCGGGCCCCTTCGCCGAGTCCTTGAGAAAGTCGCGCTCGCTGCGCGCTCCCGGGTTCGAGC
>DATLIL010000828.1:0-4012 GCA_035539475.1 Polyangiaceae bacterium | reverse complement strand
CCGTGCGCATCTGCCAGGCAGTCGAAGGAACGCAGCACTCGCGCAAGCGCTCCGGAGTCCGCTCGAGGCACGCCGTGGCGACGACCTCTCCTTCGAGCCGTCCGTGCACGTACGACCCCTCCCACGCGATCTCCCCGTTCGGGTGAAAGCGCTGGAGCTTGCCGTGGAGTTTACCGTTGTCGTAGGTGCCGGCGGCCGCGCGTGACCCGTCCACGCGCCACTGCTGAAACGCCCCGTGCGGAGCGTCACCCGCGACGTCGCAGAGCTCCCACAGCCGGCGCTTGGCGTCGTAGCGCGCCTGCTCGGGAATGGTCGACGCTCTGCTGATCGGCTCCAAGCGTGCCCGGAGAATAGTGCATGTTGCGCTCCTCCGGCAGCCTTGGCGCTCAGCGCGAAAATTTCAGGGCTGCAGCCCCTTCTCGCGCATGCGCTCGACGCGGATGCGCTCCATGATCTCGGTGGGGTCCTCGCCCAGGTCGACCAACGCGGGATCCACTCGGGTCAGGATCTCTTCGACGAGCGCGAGGTGCGCATCAGACGCGAGCACCTCCAGGCGCGGCGCTCGAGCGGGCTGGGCCCACCGCTCCGTGAACGTCGCCATGCGTTGGTTCGCTTCCACCAGGCGCTCGAGCGGTACACGGCCGCTCTCGACCGCGCCGGCCACCGTCTCGATCAGCTGGTGCGCGACGTCGGCCGTGTGACAGCAGAGAAAGTTATCCACACCGGCCAGGACGCCGCGAATGGCCGCCTCGTCGTAACCGTAGTGATCCGCGATGGCCTTCATCTCGATGTCGTCCGTGACGATCAGCCCCTCGTAGCCCATGGCCTCGCGCAGGATCCCGTGCAGCACCGGCCGGCTCATGGTGGCCGGGTAATCGGCGTCGATCGGCTCGAAGATGACGTGAGCCGTCATGATCGAGGCAAGCTTCGCCAGGACCCAGGCGCGGAAGGGCACGAGCTCGACCTCTTCGAGCCGTGCACGCGAGTGCTGGAGCCGCGGGAGCTCCT
The DNA here is from genome assembly GCA_035539475.1 of Polyangiaceae bacterium. Lineage (GTDB taxonomy): Bacteria > Myxococcota_A > Polyangia > Polyangiales > Polyangiaceae > PMG-095. The sequence goes on along the minus strand of DATLIL010000828.1, from coordinate 3,004 downwards.
GATGAGAATCCTGCGCCGTGTCGCCATGCCCCGGAAAGTGCTTGCCGCAGGCCGCGACCCCTTCGGCCTCGATGCCGCGACCGAGCGCCACGCCCAGGCGCGCGACGACGTCGGGCTCGCGCGAGAGCGAGCGGTTACCGATGATCGGGTTCTTGGGGTTCGTGTCGATGTCGAGCACCGGAGCGAAGTTCACGTCGACGCCGACGGCGCGGAGCTCGCGACCGATCAACGCGCCCACACGCTGCGCCAGCGCCTCGTCACCCAGGGAACCCACCGCGCGCATCGGCGGCAAGCGCGTGAACCCCTTGCGCAGCCGCGCCACGAGCCCGCCCTCCTGATCGAGCGTCGCCAGCAGCGGCCGGCCAGCATAGCGCTTGATCTCCGCGATCAGCTCCGCCACCTGCTCCGGCGTGTCGACGTTGCGCGCAAAGAGCACGACGCCCGCGACGCCGCGATCGAGTAGCCGCTTCAGGTCGTCGCCCAGGTGGTGACCATAGAATCCGACCGTCAGTAGCTTGGCCGCTCTGTCTCGAAGCTCGCTCGTCATCCCCTTTCTCCTAACAGAAGAATGCCCCAGGTGCCGTCACGTGAGCAGAGATGGCAACGACACCGAGGCAAAGTGTGAAGGGAAGCCAGCTGCGCCGCCCAGCGTAGACTCGGTTGGGCATTGGCTTACGGAGGTGGATTTTGACTTCGAGAACCTACCCACTGGTCTTGACCTTCTGCGCGCTGTTGGCCGTCGGTTGTGGTGAAGCCACGCACGACGGCGACTCTGGAGCGCCGGGAGACTGCGGCGGCGATATCGCCGAGCCTGCGACCGGCAAGCTCATTTTCATCTCGAGTGAACGCTACTCGGCGGACCTGGGAGGGCTCGAGGGCGCTGACGCCAAGTGCCAGACCCTGGCCGAGGCGGCCGGTCTCGGCGGCGAGTTCAAGGCATGGCTGAGCACCCTTTCGACGTCGGCGGCGTCGCGTCTGACACATTCGAGCGAGCCCTACGTCCTGAGCAACGGGGTGCTGGTCGCCAACGACTGGGCGGATCTGACCAGCGGCACGCTGCGGCACGAGTTCGACCAGACGGAGAGCCCCGAGCTCGCACCGCCGAATGCGGCCGGGAGCTGCAACCCCCTCGTGTTCTGGACGTCCACGGACGAGCGCGGGTCTCAGTTCGGAGGTGACTGCGACGGCTGGACCACGACCAGCGAGGCAGTCGACGGCCATCTCGGCGTCATCAGCACGGGAGCAACCTGGTCCACCTTCTGCTTCGGGGGCTGCGACACGAGCGCCCCCATCCTCTGCCTCGAGCAGTAGGAGAGGCTTCGATTGCGGCGCTGTTCCGGTCTACTGCGTTGACCCTCTAGCGGCCCGGGTGATACGGTTCACCCGATGCAAGCGAGTGGGTGCCGCGCGCAGCGACAGCTGCTTTTGTTGGTTGTTCTAGGGTGTTCGGGTTGCCATGCCGGCGCGGGACCGGTCGTGGGCTACCGCTTCGGAGACGACATCCGCATGGGCTGGGAGGCCAGCGGCGGATTCGGCGTCCTGCGCGGCAGCATGGGGCAAGCCTTCAACCTTGGTGACGGCAGCGACACCGATATCTACCTCGCGGGGGAGCCAGGCGTCGTGGCCGGCGCCACGTTCGGCGGAGACTACGACAGCAGTGGGAGCTGGGGCTTCATGCCAGGAGGCTGGGTTGGCGTGCCCTTTTACCAATTCCCGGGATATCCGGCGCCCAGCTACTCCATCGGCAACATGGACCCGTACGGCACCATTGCCATCGGCTACCGCTACGCGCACGGACACGAGCTCTACCTGGCTCCCAAGCTCTACTACATCCAGCACGTTGGCTGGGGTCACTGATCGGCCAGCGCCACCGCGTCGGGGCCCGCGGGAAACCGAAGCTTTTGCGACACGTCGACGGCGGCGCGCAAGACTACCTCGGCGACGTCGGGTGCCGTGGTCACGGCAGCCGGCTGGGCCATCGCGGCGAAGATCTGCCGCGCGAAAGCCGCGTACGCCTCGGGGATGGTCCCCTCCAGGCGCGATCCCGTATTGCTCGTGAAGCTCGTGGAAGGCCCGTAGCCCGGCTCGACCAGCTTCACGCGTACGTTGAAAGCCTCGAGCTCGAGCGCCAGTGATGCGGTGAACCCTTCGATCGCCATCTTGCTCGCCGTGTACACCGCCACCATCGGGAACGGCGCCAGCGTGGCGCTCGACGTCACGTTGACGATGACGCCCGACCGACGCGCACGAAACTGAGGCAGCACCGCTTGCGTCATGGCCATCACGCCGAAGGTGTTGGTCTCGAATACCTCGCGAATCGTGGCCATGGGTGTGGCCTCGAACGCACCGAAGGCACCGATGCCCGCGTTGTTGACCAGCGCATCGATGGGCCCGCTCGCCTCGAGCGCGGCCGCGATGGATTCGGGTTTCGTCACGTCGAGCCCGAGCACGCGAAACCGCTCCGACGGGGGAAGAATATCGGGGCGCGGTGTCCGCATGGTGGCGACCACGTTCCAGCCCTGCGCGTGGAAGTGGCGCGCGGTCTCGAGTCCATAACCAGAGGAACAACCAGTGATGAGTACGGTTTTCATGCCCCTCAACCTAGCGAGCGCCGTCAGGACGATCTATAGTGCGTCGTCCGCCATTCATTCGTGAGAGTCCAGCCATGAGCGACCCGCTGTCGGAGGTCATCGCGCTGCTCGAGCCGCGCACCGTGTTCTCCAAGCGCATCAGCGGCGCCGGCCGCTGGGGCGTCCGTTACTCGGCTTTCGGCCAGCCGAGCTTCGCCGCCGTGCTCGAGGGCAGCTGCCTGCTCGCCGTCGACGGCCACCGACCGATCACGCTCGAAGCGGGTGACTTCGTGCTGCTCCCAGCGACGCCGGCCTTCACCATGTCGGGCTTCGAGCCCGTGAAGCCCGAGCTGATCGCCCCGGAGGCGGCAGCATCGGCGAGCGGCGAGGTCCGCCACGGCACACGCGGTGGCCGCCCCGACGTGCGGCTGCTC
>DATLIL010000827.1:0-7254 GCA_035539475.1 Polyangiaceae bacterium | reverse complement strand
GCGCGAGCAGGGAGGCGCGAGCCGGAAGAGAGCGGACGAAGCGCGTGTCGGAAGATGCTGACGTCGACATGAGCAGAACCTTGGCGCGCGATCGCCCCGCGAACATGACGAATAGTTCGATAGACGATGTCTTATCTTTCGATGCGTCAGCGCGCTGAGCGATACGCCCGCGGCGTGGAGCCGACGAGCCTGCGCCATGTCCGTGAGAAGTGGAAATACGATTGGAATCCACACTCTACGGCGACGCGGTGGACCGGTAGCTCGCCGGCGCGGAGCAGCTCCCTGGCGCGGCGCAGGCGTGCCTCCGCCAGGTAGCGCTCGAAGCCCATGCCGTGGTGGGCCTTGAACAGGGACGAGAAGTAGCTCGCCGAAAAGCCCGAGCGCCGCGCCATCGCCGCCAGCGTCAAAGGCTCCTTGAAGTTGCGCGCGACGTAGGCCGCTGCCCGCTCCAGGCGCGCGGCGCGGTCGCCGTAGCGCTGGTCGACGAAGGCCGTGGCCAGATCGAGCACGGTGTGCTCGAACAGCAGCGACAGCTCCTGCCACGACTGCCGGCGGCCGGCCTCGCTGCGATAGCGCTGCCATGACGCCGCGAGCGCCTCCTGCTCCAGCAGGCCGCGTGCCTGCACCGTGCGCAGCAGGCGCCCGAGCACACACTCGAACAGGGCGTGCACCACCTCCAGGTTGAACGCCGCCCGCCAGGCCGTGGCCTGCAAGAACGACTCGAGCCCGGCGGCCAGGGCCCGGCTGCTGCCCTCCTCGAACGCGCGCTCGAGGTCGGCCGTGTGCGCGTCGATGCTCGACTCTCCGCGCTGGAGCTCGGCCTGGTGATCTTCGAAGAAGACGACGCGCTCGCGCGCGCGGAAACCGAGGTTCAGCGCGGCGGTCGCCTGCTGGTAGCAGCTCGGCAGCTCGCCGGCGCTGGCGGCCATGCCGACGCCGACGCGGAGCTGCACGCCCAGGGAGCGCTGGCAGTAGCGGGTGAGCTCGCGGGCCAGGCGCGAGAGCTCCGCGCGGCGTTGAGTGCGTCGTCGCACGGCGACGTGGACGAGCACGAACGCGCCTTCGTCGCCCACGCGGCCGATCAGGGCCCCTGGCTGCTGCCGCGACCAACGTGCGAGCCCGACCTGGAACGCCTCCGCGTGCACCAGCTCCTCGCCCGGCGTGTCGCCCTGCGTCTCGTGGATGGGCTGCAGCGCCAGTACCTGGTTGGGCAGCGCCGTGACGCCCAGCGCCGCACGCTCGTCGTCGCCGAAGGTGGAGCGCCACATCGCGCTCTCGAAGTCGTCCACCAGCCCGCGCGCGAGGCGCCCCATGCGGCGCTCGGGCTGGTGCAAGGCGGCAGCGGCCCAGAGCTCTTCGAACTCCTCGAAGGCAGGCCCGGCCGAGAGCCGCCCAGCGAGCAGACCGGCGTAGGTGCGCAAGAAACGCTCCAGCGCGGCGCGCGACTCGCCGCCCAGGACCGTGGTCGCCAGCGTGGCGCGCGAGAAGGCCACGAACTCCGGATCCCTGGGCCGTGCGCGGCGGCGCGACAGGCGCTCGAACTCCGCGGCGAGCTGCCGGGCGCTAGGGCGTTCTTCGACGAAGGGGCCCGTCACGACGCAGCCCAGCGCGCCCGCGTCAGCCACGATCGGTGCGAACAGATCGACGAACAGACCCTGACGACCCAAGACCAGCTCGCCGCTGCGCTCGGCCCGCGCGCAGCTTCGCTCGTTGTAACGCATGCGCCTCGCGAACGCGTCCGACTTGTGCTCGAACTGCAGCGGATCGCGCGCTTGCTGGCGCCGGAAGACGGGTCGGTAGACGCGCCGCTGCCCGGACAGGACGAGTGTGGCCGACGCGTTCAGCGCCTCGAAGTAGCGGGTGATGATCGGCGCCACCAGCGCCGGCGTGAGCTCGGACGGGCGTGAAGCCATGATGCTGCAGCAAAACTTAGGGCATCTAGTATCGCAAGCAAGGTCATATCGATCGCTCGAGCTTGAGACAGGCTTTGCGACCTCATGACCGCACTCTCCGCATTCGGGCCTCGTGTTCGCTGGACTCTCGCGCTGTCGTGCCTGTCGCTCTCCGGTTGTTTTCCACCGGAGCGCGCGGAGGGCGACGAGCCGTCGAACCAGAGCTCGGGCAACGCGGGCCAGGGCTCCGGCGGCTCGGCGGGTGTGGCGAGCAGCGCAGGAAATTCCAGCGGCGGCTCCGGCTCGAGCGGAACGGGCAACAGCGGCGGCGGCAGCGCCGGTGCGACCGGCACGGGTGGCGGTAGCCCCGCGGTCCCGAACGAATTCTGCGCAGGCCTCGGCTACGAAGAAGACGTCACCGTCGCCGCGTCGCAGACCGACCGCTTCGCCTGGAACGACGCGAGCTGCTTGCCCCGGACCGCGGCCATGGCGCGCGTCGCCCGCGGCTACCTGCGCCAGTACACGTACCAGTACGACGGTCAGCAGCGCACGGCGACCGGCACCGGCGTGAATGGCCACAACGGCTGGGGCTTCCCCGTCGGGCACGGGCTCGGCCAGCTCGGCGGCGGTGGTTCGGTCGGCAGCGGCACTTTCCAGCCCATCTTCGTCGGCGCCCACCACGCCATCTACGAGTATCGCGTGGAGAGCGGCGGAGTCCTCGTGATCCTGCACTGGCTCTTCGCCAGCGGCAGGAACCACCCGCTCGTCGCCATCACCTACGATCTCACCGCCACCAGCCCCGGCCTGGCCGGCGACACGCGCACGCCCTACGGCGACATCGCCTGGGACGGCGACGAGAACGCGGGCAGCACGGTGATCTCCGGCATCGGCTGGGGCGATCGCTACAAGTTCACCACCACCAAGGCACCGCTCACGCGGAGCAGCAGCTGGGACTACAGCGAGCCGAACCTCGTGCCCTACGTGCTCGAGTGGGCAGACGCCAGCGACACGGAGATGGGCGCCGTGCAGAGCCAGACCTACCTGCAGCAGGACGCTGGCGGCTATTGGTTCTACAAGAACTGGGGCAAGACCTCGGCCGATCAGATCCGTGAGAGCGATCAGGTGGGCGAGATGCCTCCGAGCTGGAACTGGCCGTACCAGATGAACCAGTACGAGCTCTGCTACCCGGAGGCGCAGGCCTGTGTCGATCAGCCGACGAGCTCGCATCGTCTGGCCTGGGGCGGCAACTACGGCGCGGTGGGTGGCAAGGACGCCTCCGGCATGTACCCCGCCTACGGCGACGACAAGCAGCTCAGCGGCTACCCGTACCAGAGCTACTCGGTGTTCATGGTCATGGGTAAACACTCGAGCGAGACGGTGATGGCGCAGGTCCGCGAGATCGAGGTCGTGCAGAAGACCTCGCTGGCGGCGACGCTCGGCACCGTGCAGAGCGAGCTCCCGGCGGGTATCGCGCGCACCGATCTGGCTCGCGTGGAGCCCGTTGGTTACGACCCGCGCTACTCGACCTGGAACGTCGCGGCGGAGCAGAATCGCGCAGCTTTCAGCATGACGGTGAGCGAAGGCGCGTTGATGAATCCGGTTTTCATGATCTCGAGCTTCAGCGGTTCCGCGACGCCGAGCATCAGTCTGGACGGCCAGCCCCTCACGCCGGACGTGGACTATCTGGCCTCGCTCGACAGCGCGAGCCAGACGCTGTGGCTGACGCTACGCGCGAATTTCCAGGGCACACGCCAGATCACCATCGAATAAATGACGATGGAACCCCGCCGGGGCGCTTGATAGGCCGGGGTCCATGAACGAACCCTGGACCCCTCCCGAGCCGCCCGCGGACGCCGAAGAGCTGATCGCCGTCGATCCGCGGGTCATCAAGACTCACTCCGTCGGGGCTGGTGTTGCCTGCCCGAGCAACCCGCCACCGCCGGTAGGCTGGGACTACTGGAACGCCAAGGTCGACAAAGTCACGGCGGCGCTGGGCGAGCTTACCCTGCGCATGCTGCATGACGGCAAGCGCTACCCGATGGGTGCCTTCGTGCAGCAGGTGAGCGGGGGGCGGCTCGTGGCCGCTCGCGTCGAATGGCACAATCTTCAGGGCAAGAGCAACACGAAGGGCTGCTTTCGCGGCGTCAATTTGATGCGCTCGCTGAGCGAGGCGCCCCCTGCTGCTCACGTCGCGCTGAAGCGCGGCTCCAGGAGCAGCGCCGTGACGGACCTTCAGCAGAAGCTCAATGCCGCCGGCGCCGAGCCTGCGCTCAAGGTGGACGGCGATTTCGGCGGAAAGACGGAAGCGGCGGTCAAGGCCTTCCAGAGCGCGCACGGCATCGACGACAGCGGCGTCATGGACGACGCGACCTGGGGCGCGCTCCTGGCAGCGACGAACGACTAGTCCAGTCCGATTTCGGCCAGCATCGGGCTCGAGAACACGCGGCGCGCGTCCGCGCTCGGTAGGATGGTGTCGCGCGCCTCTTTCCAGGTGGCGACGCGTGTACCGAAGTAGCGATTCAGTCCTTCGGAGGTCATCCCGTGCAGCTGACCCCAGTGGCACGTGAAGACGACGCCCGCTGCCTCGAGCGCGTCCCACCAGCGACGGTAGATGCCCACGACCTCGGCGTTCCGGATGCTCGGCAGCTCGATGTAGCAGTTCATGTGGTTCTGATTCGGACCGAGCAGCGCTCCGGTGCGCGGCACGAAGCGCACCGCCACGGGACCGAGCAGGTGGTTGCCCTTGGACGCCTCGGCGCCCAGGACCTCGTACAGGATCTCGAGGCTGCGCCGCGCGTCGGGCAGTCCGACAACGACCTCGGTGCTCGCGCCATGTCCAGGCGGCAAGCTGGTCGGGCCGAAGACCATGCCGGGAACCTTGGGCGGCAGGCTGCCGGCCTTGAAGCGACGTTCGAGCTGGTCGGCCATCAGCAAGCGCAGCGCCCACGTCGCCGCTGAGCCGTCGACGACCTCGGTGAGCTTCGCGACCAGTCCCATCAAGTCCGACGAGGCGTCGGGCTCGGCCGGAAGCGGGGACTCCGCTGGGACGCCGTCGGCGCTCTGCTTCCAGAACATGCGCACGAACGCGCCGGGCCTGCCTGACGTGGGGTAGGGATTGAACACCACCTCGAAGTGGTAAGGGCGCTCGGCCGTATCGGGATGCAGGCGGCGGGTCTCGAGATCACCGATCGTGTTCCAGACGTCGGGGTCGTTGAACGGGCGCCGAACGATCTGGCCGCGCAGCGCGTAGAGCGGCGCTGCTTCGATGATCACGCCGTGAACGAAGCCGAGCGAGCCGAGTGCCACCTGCGCCGCCGCGAACAGCGCGTCGTCGGCCACGTTGCGGCAGCGGATCCCGGTCTCGCGCTCGAGCCACGCGGCGAGCTCGGGGCGGAACGCCGGCGCGAACTCGGACTGAAGCAGGATGCTGTCGTTGGGGCCGACGATCAGGTGGACGCCGAGCACCGTGTCGTGGACCGCGCCGATGTCGATGGCCGAGCCGTGGGTGCCGGTCGCGATGCAGCCGGCGATGCGGTGGCCGTCACCCGCGCCCGAGGTCTGCAGCGCGAGGCCGGTCTGGGCCAGACGGCGGTTGATGCTCGAGACGTGGGTGCCGCCCTGGATGAAGACGGGCACGTAGCCCTGGGCGCTGCGGTCGTCGCGGTACTCCTGGGTGAGCCAGTCCTGCTTCACGCGCAGGACGATGTTCAGATTCGCTGGATCGAGCGCGACGTCGCCGGGCTTGATGATGTTCGAGAACGACCAGCGCGAGCCCATCGTGCGCAGCGTGGTCCCGGGAGTGGAGATGCAATGCTGGATGATGGCTTTCAGCGCGGCGCCGTGGCGTTGCATGCGGCGCGGCGAATCAGTGCCGGCCTCAGCGGGCACGTCGGGCGTGCAGTACAGGGGGATGCGGCGCTCCGGGATCGTCCCCGTGTAGTTGGTCCAACGCGCGACGGTCTTCTCTTCGCAGAAGGGAAAATTCGGCATGGCTACTTCATCTCCTCGATCGGGCCGCTGCCCTCGTCTTCGATCGGCGCGCAGGTGACGTCGACCTCGGGCTCGGAAGAGTCGGCGTTCAACACGACGATCTTGTGGATGCGACCGGCGCACTGCGTCGGCAGGATCACGAAAGCTGTCCCGGATTGATTCAGCTCCGCGGGGACGTCGGCGGTCGCCGGAACGCACTCGCGCCCCGCAGCGCAGGTGTAGCGAGCGCCGGGCGCCGTGTGCGGGTTTTCGAGCCGGACGTGGCGCGAACAGCCGACCGCGCCGAGCAGCAGTGCAACCGCGCAAAAGCTGCGATACGAAACTTGCAGAGCTCGCCGTGAGATGATCATCGACACCCTCTCGTCCCTGTGCCGGGAGGCTAGTCGATTTCATCGGTCGTCAGCATGAATTCGCGTGACCCAAATTTTCATGGTCCGTTACCGGGCTGGGCATGAAGCGACCACTCTCCTCGATGCTCTGCTTTCTGGTGCTCGGAACCGCGCTCGGTTGCGGCGACAATTCCAACGTCGTCGGCTCCGGAGGCAGTACCGGTGCGGCCGGCGACAATGACGGCTCGTCGGGCTCGTCGAATCCGTCGGGCGGCGAGGGAGGCAGTGCTGGCAAGGGCGGCACTGGCGGTAGCGGCGGAGGTAGCGCCGGATCGGACACCTCCGAGGCCGGTGCAGGGCCGATCGGCGGTGAGGGCGGCAGCCCGGCGGTGGTCGACTGCCTTCAGGGGGCGACGTTCGAGCCCGCGGACGGGCCGTACGCGAGCATGGAGGTCGTCTGGGAGCGCATCACCACGATCATCAACGGCACCGCGCAGCCGGTGCCCATAGGGTTGTCGGCTGAGATCACGGCTGACGAGGCGGCCACGCTCGCGGGTCAAATCTTCGATGGGGCGGTGCAATCCGGCGGCGCGCCTGTCGGGCTACGCCGGTTCCTCGACGGCTGGCTGTCGATCACCGATGCCACCACGCTTTCTCGCGACTGGGCCGCACTCGTCTGCGAGGACGGGAACAGCCTGGAGACGCTGCTCGCTCTGCCCGACGAAGACGAGCCAGAGCGCGTGGGGATCTTCTCCGACCCCGTGTGGCTCGAAAACAAGCCCGGCATCACCGGGCGCGGCGGGAGGATGGTCAAGGCGTTCGGGACAGGGGATCTGGGCGCGCTGACGGTGCCGCCGGACACGGGCCCGACCGACCCGCAGCAACCCGACGAGACGAGGCGCGAATGGCTCGCACGGTCGGTGGCGCCCGCAAACTGCATCACCTGTCACGAGATCCTCGATCCCTGGGGCCATGCACTCGAACACTTCGACCAGCTCGGCCAGTATCGCGACACCGACAACGGCCAGCCCGTCGACGCGAGC
>DATLIL010000826.1:0-16566 GCA_035539475.1 Polyangiaceae bacterium | reverse complement strand
GCACGCCGAGCTCATTCCGTTCGGTGACGGCCGCTACGAAGTCCGCGATCTACAGAGCGCCAACGGCTTGCGCGTCAACGCCGTGGAGCTGCAGCAGACGCTGCTCGACGCGCGTGACGTGATCGAGCTCGGCGACGTCGTCCTGAAGTACATCCCCGCAGGGGAGCTCTACATCCCGGGCGCCGACGATACGCAGGCGCGCGTTGCGCTGCCGGCGCGAGCAACGGGTCTGGCCGCGCTGCCACCCGCGGCCAAGGTCGCGATCGGGGCCGGCATCGTCGCCATCATCCTGGTGCTGATCCTGGCGCTGCGCGGCGGCGGTCAGACCGAGCTCACCGTGGACTCGGCGGGCGGCGAGCGCGCGACGAAGATCCTGGCCGACGCCAAGGCACTGGTCGCCAAGGGCGACGTGGCGGGTGCGTTGCGCAAGGCCAACGAGATCCCCGCCGACAGCAACCTGCGCGATTCCGCGGAGTTCAAGAGCATTTACGCCGCCTGGGCCGACTCCTTGTTCGAGCAGGCGGCGGCCACGAGCGATCCGGCGCAGAAGCGCGCGCTGCTCGACGAGATCGCGAAGGCCACGGGTGTGGATCAACCGCGCCGCAAGCGCGCCGCCAACGAGCTCGCGGCGCTCGGCGTCGAGGCCGTGGACATTTCGGCGCTGCCCAACGACGCACCGCAGGTGGCGCCCGCTCCGCGCCCTGCCGGTGACGTGCGCTACGCACCTCAGCCGGCGTCTGAAACGGCTCCCACGCCGAAGCCGCAAGCTTCGCCCGCCCTGGTGCGCCGTAACCCGTTCGACGACGGCGCCGCGCCCGCGCCCGCTCCGCCTCCGCCCTCGGTGCAGGACCTGGCGACCAGCGGCGATCGCGGCAACCTCGTGCAGGCGAAGAACAATCTGCAGGCCAAGGCCCGCAGTGGGCAGGCGAGCGAGCGCGATCTGAAGATGCTGCGGGCTCTGTGCCGTCAGCTCGGCGACACCTCGTGCAGCAACTGAAGGACGAGCTCATCGTCTCGGAAGACCCCGGCTTGCGCGTGCGGGGACCCGAGGTGAGCAAGCCGTCGAGCGTCTTCCTGTCACGGCCGGCGCTCGCGCTCGTCACGCTACTCGGCATCGCCGGTCTACTGGAGCTCGTGCCAGGGCTCGAACGCTTGCGGCTTTTGTCGGCCAAACCAACAAAGGAGAGCACCGCGCCGGTCGCTGCCATGGCCAGCGCGCCCAAGGAGATCGGTGAGGCGGAGCTCAGCGGCGAGACCACGACCGGTGTCGGCGCCGAGGCCACTGACGGCCAGCGCGCACAGGGGCCGATCGCCGCGGCCTCGCCGGCGGCGGCGCCCAAGCTCGACAAGGAGCCTCCCGTCGCGCTGTTCGATCCCTCCGGCAAGGCGCTCGACGGCTTCTTCGCAGCGCTCGATCGCGTGCAGGGCAAACAACCCGGAGCGATCGCGCGGATCGCGCACTTCGGTGACTCGATCGTCGTCAGCGACCTCGTCTCGGGCACGCTGCGCCGCAAGTTTCAGAGTGAGTTCGGCGATGCCGGTCATGGCTTCATGCTGATCGCCAACGCTTGGCCGGCGTACTTCCACAACGATGTCACGCGCTACGCGACTTCGGGCTGGAAGGTGAGCCGTATCGTGGGGCCGCTGGCTGCCGACAACTGGTACGGCCTGGGTGGCGTGTCGTTTCGCGCCGACGCGCACGCCCTGGCGCGCTGGGGGACGGCCAAGAGCGGCGAGTTTGGCAAGAACGTCTCACGCTTCACCATCGTCTACGTCGAGGAGCCCAAGGGCGGACGTTTCCAGGTCAGGCTCGACGGTAAGGACGTCGGGGTCGTCGACACGAGCGGCGCAGAGAAGCGTGTGCGCCAGCACGACGTGAGTGCCCCGGACGGCTCCCACGAGCTCGAGATTCAAACGCTGTCCGGGCAGAGCCGGCTGTTCGGCGTGATCCTCGAACGCGACGTGCCCGGCGTCGTGCTCGACGCGCTCGGCGTGCAGGGTGCGCCGATCCGCTTCCTGGACCAGCAGGACGACGCGCACTGGGCCGAGCAGCTCGGCGCGCGCAAGCCCGATCTCGTCATCTATCAGTTCGGGGCCAACGAGAGCGGAGCCGGCTTGAGCTACCCCATGGCCGAGTACCACCGCACGATGAAGGACGTGGTGGCGCAGGGTAGGAAGGCGCTGCCCCAGGCCGGCTGCCTGCTGATCGGCGCCATGGACCGCGCCAAGAAAGAGGGAGACGTGCTCGTGAGCATGAGCATCATCCCGCATCTGATCGAAGAGCAGCGGAAGGTGGCCGAGGAGCTCGGTTGTGCCTTCTTCGACACGTTTCGCGCGATGGGCGGCAATGGTTCGATGCCGAGCTGGGTACGGCGCGGCCTGGGCAACGCCGACATGGTCCACCCCACCGGCGCCGGTGCCGATGCGCTCGGTACCTGGATCTTCCGGGCGCTGCTCAAGAATTACGCCGAATACAAGGCGCGCCGCAGGTAGTATCGGACGTCATGGCTCTGAAGCTGGGCCTCCCCGAGATCGGTGGCAGTGACCTGCCCCGGCGCCTGGCCTGGCTCACTGCCGCGCGCCTCTTGGTGCTGACCACTGCGCTCGGTCTAGTCTACTTCTTCTACCTGCGCGGCCCCGATCGCATCGGCTCGTTCACGCTGCAGACGCTGATAGGGGTGCTCGCAGTCTCTTACGCGCTGGCGGGTGCGTACGCCGTGCTGCTGCGCGGTGGGCGCTTCCTCTCGTTCGTGGCCGACGCTCAGCTCGTGCTCGATCAGCTGACCTGCACGGTCGTCGTTTACGTCACCGGCGGCGCCACGAGCGGCGCGACTTCGTTCTACGGCTTGACCTGCCTGGTGGGCGCCGCGTTGTCGGGATTTCGCGGCGCAGCGCTGGCGGCGGTCAGTGGCGCGGTGCTCTACACCTCATTTGCTGCAGCCATGCAGCAGGGCCTGATCCCCATCCCTCCTGATCAGGCCGCGGTGATCTACGAGCTCGAACCGGGCGACTTTCGCTTCTACCTTGCCGCCAATCTCTTCGTTCTGCTGCTCGTCGCGCTGCTGGCTGGCACGTTGGCCGAGCGCCTGCGCTGGACGGGCGGTGAGCTGCTGCTCGCCACCGAGCGCGCGAATCGCGCCGAGCGGCTCGCTGCGCTGGGTCAGCTGGCGACCGGACTCGCCCACGAGATCCGCAATCCACTCGGCTCCATCGCGGGCTCGGTGCAGCTGCTCAAGACCGCGCGTGGCCTCGGTGCCGAAGATCGACAGCTGTGCGAGATCATCGAGCGCGAGACGCAACGTCTGAACGACCTCGTCAGCGACATGATGGACCTCACCCGCACGCGGCGCCCGCAACTCTTGCTGGTCAATCTCGCGCAGGTGGGTCGCGAGGTGGTCGAGCTCGCCGGCAGGTCGGGGCGCGCGTCCTCGGACGTGGACGTGGTCTACGAGGGGCCCGCCGAGCTGCTCGTCCAGGCTGACGCCGGCATGCTGCGCCAGCTGACCTGGAACCTGGTCCGAAACGCCGTGCAGGCCAGCAACCCGGGGGAGATCGTGCGGGTCGCCGTGGCCGTGCGTCCCGACGGGCGGGCCGAGCTCAGCGTGATGGATCGTGGCGTCGGTATCGACGAGGAGGCGCGCTCCCACCTGTTCGATGCATTTTTCACGACCCGCTCGCACGGCACCGGCGTCGGGCTGGCGGTGGTCAAGCGCATCGTCGATGACCACGGCTTCGAAATCGTGGTCGACAGCGGCCCGAACCAGGGTGCGACTTTTCGTGTAACGCTGGGCCAGGTGGAGGACCTACCCAGCGAACCTTCACTGGTGTCGCAAACGAGCAACAGATCGGCGTGAACCCGGGGCGCCGGTCGATTGCGCCGTCGCGGTAACGAGCAGCCACTATTTTGTTCGTGAAATCGCCGGGTTAGCGATTAATTGGCCGGGCGAGGCAACGACTGGCACTTCGGTTGCGTATGACCTATCACAGCCTACATTGGAGTTCGTGATGCGTCGGTCCATCTTGCCCTGGGTTCTTGCTTTCTCTCTCGCCTTTCCCGCTGTCGCGTCTGCCGCCGAGGCAGAGAACTTCATGAAGGGGAAACACGGCGAGCTCACCAGCCTGGTCAAGCAGAACAAGGACAAGAAGCTCGAGTCCCTGTTCGACGAGGTGCTCGACTATGACGCTCTGGCCAAGGCCTCGCTGGGTGAGGAATGGGACGCCCGGTCGCCCCAGGAGCGTAGCGAGTTTCAAGCCCTGCTGACTCAGCTCGTGCGTTCGGCCTACCGGCGCAACCTGAAGAAGACGATCAACTACGACATCGTCTTCAAGGGTGAGGAGCCGGGCAAGGGCGGTGTGCTCGTTCGCACCGAGGCTCGTAGCCGGACCAACGCCCGCGAGGAGCCCGTCGCCGTGGACTACCTGATGCACCAGGTGGGCGGAAAATGGCGGATCGCCGATATCGTGACCGAGGGCACCAGCCTGGTCGGCAATTATCGAAGTCAGTTTCGCCGCGTCATCAAGAAGCACGGCTTCGCCGAGCTGCTGAAGCGGATGAAGAGCAAGGCCGGCCAGGGCGGCATCGAGTAAATTGCCCACGAAAGCCCGTGCGCTGATACGATTTGCGCGGGCGTGTCCACTCCGCTGAGTCCCCAGTCCGAGCCGCCGCTCGGCCCGCTACCGGCGGCACCCATCCCCGAGGTGCTGGCGGAGGACATCCGTGTTCCCCTGCGCCTGACCGTCACCCGGGGCACGCTTGGCCTCGAGCTGTACGAGCCCGTGGAGCTCGGTCCGCTCTCAGTCACGGCGCTTTCACTCAGCCTGCCGGGGCTCAAATTTCCCGTCGATCTCAGCGGCGGGCTGGCCCGATTCCGCAATCGTCGCGGCGAGCTCGAGCACGTGCGCTTCGAGCTCGATCTGGACGGCCTGGCGGCACTGCTGCAGGTCCGTACCCGCGACGTCCTGACAGGGCCGGACCGCCGCACTCAGGTCTGGCCCGTGCCGCACGGCATCGGTGTCGGTCTCTCGACTCGCGGTCGCGCTCTGGCCTTCGACGTGCTCTGGGCGCCGGAGCTCGGTGACGCCCGTCTCGTCGTCGCCCGCGCGCGTGGCGTCGGCTTGAAGGTGCCGGCGCTGGCCTACGCGCTGCGAGTCCTGGACACAGCCTTTGCGGGAGTTGGCGAGCGCCGCGGACGGATCCTGGTCGTGCCGGAGGCGGGCGCGGCCCTCGGTCGGGCGCTCATGCCCGCCGTCGGCGCCCGTGTCCCCAACGCGGCGCGCACGCGCTTCTCCGAGGTCGAGATGCAGCACGACCGAGCGCTCGTCGAGCTCGATTCGTCGTTCGCGCCGGGGGCGCTGGCGCCCGCCGTGGCGCGCGAGCTCGAGCTCGCTCTGCTGGTGGCCGACGCCGATCAGGCGCTGGCAGCCGGCGAGATCGACGAAGCCCGGCAGGGCTACGTCGGCGCGCTCGAGCAGGCCCCGCGCCACCCTGAAATCGTGCAGCTCGTGGCCGAGATCGACGCTCGCGTCGAGGCCAGGGCCGAGGCTGCGCTCGGCCTGCTGATCGAGAGCCTGCCCGCCCACAAGGCCGGCTTGATCGGCGCCGAGCTGCTGCACGCCACCGGTGACATGGCCGCGGTACGCGAGGCGGTGCGTGAGTTCGTGCGTGACGAACCCTTCGCTCCGGTCGCCGCGCTGGCATTCTGTCGCCTGGCCGAGCTCGAATCGGACGCCGTGGCGCGCTCTGCGGCGCTCGACTCCGCCGTGGCGCGGGCGCCAGGTCTGGGCGAGGCGCGTTGGGCGCGCTTCGAAGCGCGGCTCGGGCGAGGCGACGTGGAGGGTGCGATCGCCGACGCCGAGCACGTGGAGGCCGGCGTCGTCGGCGCGCGGGCTCGCCACGAGGCCTGTCGTCGCGGAGCACGTCTGATCCTCGAGCAGGGCTACGTCACCGAAGCGGGCAGGATGTTCGAAAGGGCACTGCGCTACCTACCCGACGACGCAGCAGCGACGGCGGGGTTAGCGCGCGCGCTGCTCGAGTCCGGCAAGAAAGAGAGAGCGCTGACCTTGCTCGAACGCGCGATCGCGCTGAGTGAAAAGCGCGGGCGTCCCGACGCCGACGCGTTGCTCGATCTGGCGAAGGTGCTGGCCAGCGACGCCGGCGATCTGCCGCAGGCCATAGCGCGTGTGCGCCAGGTGTCAGCTGCCTCCGAGCGTCACGTCGAGGCGCGCGCCCTCGAGGCCCGCTGGCGCAGCCAGCTCGGCGATCTGGCGGGCGCTTCGTTGGCCTACGGCCGTATGCGCGAGGCCATCGAGCTCGGCGGCGCGGCCCGCCCGGAGCACGTCGCGCTCCTGATCGAGGCGGCGCACTTCGAGCGTGAGGCCGAGCAGGACCTCACTGCGGCAGAGCGGCACCTGGCGGTGGCGCTGCGCCTCGCGCCCCGCGACGAAGCTGTCGGCGCGCTATACCGCGAGGTGGCGGCAGGGCTGGCCGAGAAGCGGCGACAGCGCAGGGTCTAGCCGGCCTCGCGCTCGAGCAGCACCGCCAGATCCTTGGCGTTGAGCACGGCGTAGTTGCGCACGCAGTTGTTGAAGACGGCGTGGACGCTCTCGGCCTGAGCGGAGAGCTGCTTGACGCGAGCAGCCCAGCTCTGGAGTTCCGCCGGGCGATACAGGTAGTTGAAGCGCTCGAGCACGCTGGCGCCCTTCTTGTTCCAACCTTCGCTGTTCTGGCCGTGGAAACGCACGATGGCGAGGCGAGGGTTGGTGACCTCGGTGATGGGTGGCAAGCCGCCGACCTTGCCCTCGGGCTCGTCGACGCCCACGTAGCTCAACTGGAGTCCCTTCAGCAGATCGAGCACGCGCGCGCGCCGATCGGGTTCGAGCCAGCCCTTGTTGCGAAACTCGACGGCGAAGGGCATGCCGGGAAAGCGCTCGACGAGCAGCTCGAGGTGGCGAGCGTTGCCGCGCGTCGAGCCGAACCATGGCGGAAACTGCAAGAGCACGGCGTCCAGGCGACCGCCGACGGCGAGTGGCTCGAGCGAGGCGAAGAAGCGCTGCTCGATTTCGCCGCGTATCTCGGCGGGCAGCTTGTCGGCATAGACGCGCGCGCCTGCTCCGCTGCGCTCGAGCTCGTCGCGCAGATCGGCGGGCAGCTTGCCGACGTCGATCGGGTGTCTCGTCAGTACGGGGTGCGCCTTCACGTCGAAGCGAAAGTGCTCCGGCGTCCAGGACACCCAGCGCGCCACGACGTCGGCGCCGAGCAGCGCGTAGTAGGTGGCGTCGACCTCGACCAGGGCGAAGTGCTGGGCGTAATGACCGAGCCGTGTTTCGGGCGTGGAGGCCTCCGGCGGATAGAACGTCCCGCTCTTGATCAGGCCGCGATCGGCCCAGCCCGCGGTGGCGCACAGCACGTTGTTCCAGCGGGCAGGCTGCGGCGCGAGCTCTGCCAGCGCGCTGGCCTCGCGCAAGCGCTCGGGATCGGCCTCGGGAACGATCGCGAGCTCGGCCGAGGCTGGCTTCGGCCGCCTCGGGGTCATTTCCCGGCCTGTGTCAGCGCCTGATCGAGCTGGTTGCTGGAGATCACCCCGGAGCGTCGGAAGCGTTCGCGGCCGTCGCGATCGAGGATGACCAGCGTGGGGACGCTCTCGATCGCACCGAACGGACCATCGGAGCTGCGATCAGCGCCGTCGGACATCGCCACCGGGTAGATCAGACCGAGCGACTGGCGAAACACCTCCGCCAGCGGGGCCGCGCTCGGGGCCTCGAGCACGACGGCGCCACTGTTGAAGCGGCGTTGATGGGTACGCATGGCGTCGTTGAGCCGGCGCGCCATCAGCTGCGAGGCCACGTCGAAGGTCGTGACGAACAGGACGGCCGTCACGCGTCCGCGCGTGGTGGCGCTGGCAAATTGATCACCCTGGGTGGTGCCATAGGTGAAGACCACCGCGGGTGTGAGCGGACGACCGGCTGACGTCCCGGGCTGGGAACCTGCGCCTCCGCACGCCAAGAGCACGAGCGCGAGGAGCGCGAGCCGTCTCACGGCGGGGGTGGGGGAGGCGTCGAGCCGCCGACGGTCGGCCCGAACAGATCGGCGAACACCTTGAGCGCCTCGGGCAGCTCGCGGCCGCTGCGACGATGGGCCAGCACGGCGAGCGCCAGATCGTCGATCAGCGATTTGAGCGGCGTGCTCTCGAGCGCAATGCCTTCGACGCTGTCGCCGTGTTGCGGAGCGCGGCGGCGATCGACGATGGGATCGTGACGGACCCAGCAGAAGCCTGTCTCGGGCCGGTAGCCGCAGGCCAGAACCTGCGCGAAATCGAGGTAGAGCGGCGTGATCAGCGCCGCCACGCGCATGCCGTCCGGAGCGCAGCCCTGCAAGCCGCGGGCGGGGGAGCGAGGCGCGAAGGATTCGTCTGCCGGTCCGAGCGCCGCGGTGATGCGCTCACGTCGTTCGGGTTCCGACTCGACGGCGAGCAGCGGGGCGTACAGAGCGATCTTGGGCACGTCGAGGCGCTGCGCGTCGTGCTCCAGAGCGCGCAGCCAGCTGTCGCGCGCCGTGCCGTCGAGCTCACGGTACGCGATCGCGGCGGACAGCGCGGCCTCTGCATCGGTCGCGAGCGCGCCGAGCCACTCGCACCACGCGTCTACGAGTCGCGCGTCGGGACGCAACGCCGGAGGCAGCTCCATGGTCACGTCTGTCACGCGATTCGTGGTCTCCCGCATGGCCGTGAACCTTAGAGTAAGGTGGCGCACTTCGCAATGGCGAGCTGATGCTCTTGCGCGGGGTCTCTAGCCCATGGTCTTGGCACCACCCGGCAGCGATTCTAGAACAGCGCCGAGCTCACTGGTCAGATCGTTCAAGAGCTCCACGAGCTCCTGCTCGCGCCCGCGGGGCGCGGCGATCAAAAGGTCACCACCCTTTTCAGCGAACATGCAGCACAGCCCGTCGCTCGCCTCGAAGATGCCCTTGACGAAGACGACGTCGGCGCTCCGTACCAGCAGACGGTAGAGGACGAGGTCGCCGTCGACCAGCGGAGCCACGCTCATGCCTCCTCATAGCCCGTGCCTCGGGTCAGCGAGCTCGCAAAAGCGCAGGCCGTTCACCTTTCGTCAGCGCGAGCAATGTGGTGGAAACCCCCGTTCTCCACAGGATGCTCCCAGTACCACCCTGATCCAAGGCCCGGGGCGTACGCTGTGTTTCAGGTGCGCACTAGCAGGCCGGCCAGCGCCGACCTGTCAGCATGGCGGGTTCGTCCCGGATGGCCTATGGTTCGTTGCGAGGCGAGCGTCAGATGACAGTCGCGCCGGATGAGCCGGACATTCCAGCTGAGCTGCCGCCGCTCGATCGAAGCGATGGTAAGGACGAGCTCGCAGACGATGAGCTCGGCGATCTTCTACCCGCCATAGACGACGAGCTCGGCGCTCTGGACGTCGACGCCGGCCCGGACACGGAGACAGGCGTCGAGCTCCCCGCGATTCCAGGGTCGGCCGACGATTTCGACGCCGAAGGTGAGATTTCGTTCGAGCTGTCGGAGCTCGTGCTCGACCGTCGCACCGCGCTCGACGATGGGGCCATCGGTGACGACGTGCTCGGCGCCGACGACTTCGACGGCTCCAGCGAGCTGTTCGAGCAAGAAGAGACGACCGACCGCGACGACGCGCTCGGCATGGGGCAGGGAGACGGCGAGCTCATCGACGAGACGGAGCTGCCGGAGCTCGACGCCGACGAGAGCACGATCGACGAGGAGGATCGCTGGGGTGCTCTCTCGATCGTGAGCAACGACGTGAAGCTCAAGAGCGCTCCGGAGCCATGGCCGATGCGCCCGCTCGTATCTGGCCACGAGCGCTGCGCTGCGCTGGCGGTGTCGGACGGCGTCTGCGCCGCAGCAAGCGCCGATCTCATCTGGTTCGACGACGCGCTCGAGACCCCGGTGCGCACCGCCGTGGATGGCACGCGCATCTCGAGCCTGGCCCTCGTCGGTCGTGAACACAAGGTCGCGCTCTGCGTCACCGGCTTCGGACGCGTCTTCCGCCGCGAACGGCGCGCCAGTAGCGCCGAACGAATGGATCAGTGGCGTCGCGCGGCCGAGCAGATCGGCTCAGGCTCCGAGGGGCTCGAGCTCTGCCAGCTGGGCAGCGACCGGCCACTCAGCGTGCTGTGCAGGCTGTCTTCGGGTCAGCTCCTGCGCAGCGACGACGGCGGGCTCAGCTGGCGGCCGATCGAATCGCCGCTGACGACCTTCGCGTTGAGCTCGGGAGGCACGCCGCTGGCTGCGCTGTCTCGCGGTGGCGCGCGCCTGAGCACCAGCGGAGACGGGGGTCGGAGCTGGGTTCACCTCGAGCTTCGCTCGCCCGCGCTGACGGTGGCTTCGGGTGATGCGCCGCTGCTGGCGGCTTCGGGCGCCGTGGTCGCCATCGCGGACGCCGAGCGCGGCTTGGTCGTCTCCGGCGACGCCGGTCAGACCTTCGCCGTCGTGCCTGGCTGCGGCAACGTCACGGCGGTTGCCGCCGGGCTCTGCGCCGAGCTGCCGCGCGTCCGGGTGGCGCTCTACCACGAAGCAACCGATCGCTCGTCGATCGCGCTGGTCGACGTGCAGCGCGCGGAAGCGAGTGTGATTGGCTCGCTCGATGCGAGCGGCGCGCTCGATCCCGAAGGCGCCGGCGAGCGCGCGCGCGTCGAGCGTCTGTGCTGGGACGGCACGCACCTGTGGGCGGTCGGCGGCTTCGGTGCCGCGGTGTGGTGGCCGCCGGCGGGGAAGTTGGCCAAGGATCCGGCGGCGTAGTACTCGTCTAGGGTGGCCGTCGTTGTTCAGAAGTTCGGCGGTTCGTCGGTAGCAACGCCCGAGAAGCTGGCACAGGTCGCCGACCTCGTCGCAAGGGCACGCAAGCAGGGGCACCAGGTGGTGGTCGTCGTCAGCGCGATGGGCAAGACGACCGACGAGCTGCTGACGCTGGCGCAACAGGTCTCGCGGACTCCGCAGGGTGACGCGGTGGACGCGCCACGCCGTGAGCTCGACATGCTGGTCAGCACGGGGGAGCGCGTCAGCATGGCGCTGCTCGCCATTGCCATGGCTGCGCGCGAGGTCGAGGCGATCAGCTTCACCGGCTCCCAGTCGGGCATCATCACCAACGACCGCCACTTCGACGCGCGCATCATCGAGGTGCGCCCGCACCGCATCGAGGACGAGCTCGCCCGCGGCCGTGTCGTGATCGTCGCCGGTTATCAGGGCATGAGCTACAAGCGCGAGATCACCACGCTCGGGCGCGGCGGCTCGGACACGACGGCGGTGGCGCTGGCGGCGGCGCTCGGCGCGGAGCGCTGCGAAATCTACAGCGACGTCGATGGCGTCTTCAGTGCAGACCCGCGCAGCGTGCCGGACGCTCGGCACCTACCGGAGATCGACTACGAGGCGATGCAGGAGATGGCGGAGGCGGGCGCCAAGGTGCTCAACGCGCGCGCGGTGGAGTGGGCGCGTCGCCACAAGGTCGCCATCCACGCCCGGCGCACCGCCGACTTCGCGCAGCACGGTGAGGGGCGCGAGACGGTGGTGCGCGAGGGCAACGGCGTGCAACACGGCATGTTCGCCGTCGTGGCCGAGCGCCGGCTGGCTCTGCTGCGCGTTCGCGCCGAGAGCGCACCGGCGCTGCTCGCCGCCGCCGCCGAGCGCGAGCTCGTGCTGAGGGACGCCACCCTCGAGCGGGGAGAGCTCAGCTGCGTGCTGCCGCTGTGGAGCGTTCCCGATGCCGAGAGCATGCGTGAGGAGCTTCGCGCACTGACCCTATCGGGTTTCGAGTGGCGCGAAGGTTTCGCCAGCGTGAGCGTGGTGGGAGTGGGCGCTGGCGCCGAGCCGGCGAACCTCGCACGAGTGCTGGCTGCCTGTGCGGCGCCGCCGCTCGCCGTCTACGGAACACCGCTCAGGGTGACGGCACTGCTGCCGGAGGCCGCGGCCCTTGACAGCGAGCGCGCCCTGCACGCTGCATTTTCCCCTACGCCGATTTGAACGCGGCTAGCCCGCCGGAATTGCTGCCGCCCCGCCGGGCCTACTGGCCGGGTTGACCTCGCGCGCAGAAGCCCTAAATATCCTGCCGAGTTCTGCGCCTCGTCGGCGCTGGAAGGATCCAGATGGCAAAGCTCGAAGGAACCAAGACGCACACGAACCTCAAGGAAGCTTTTGCCGGCGAATCGCAGGCGAATCGCCGCTACCTCTACTTCGCGAAGGTCGCGGACGTGGAGGGTTACCCGGACGTCGCGGGCCTGTTCAAGGACACGGCTGACGGCGAGACTGGCCACGCCCACGGCCACCTCGACTTCCTCAAGCAGGTCGGCGACCCGGCGACGGGCGAACCGATCGGCAACACCGAGAAGAACTTGAAGAGCGCCGTCGCCGGCGAGACCTACGAGTACCAGACGATGTACCCGGGTTTCGCCAAGACCGCGCGCGAAGAGGGCTTCGCCGAAATCGCCGAGTGGTTCGAGACGCTGGCCAAGGCCGAGAAGAGCCACGCTGGTCGCTTCGACCGCGCGCTCAAGGAACTGGGCTGAGAGGAACGGATCGAGCGAGTCGCCGGGCGTGTTCGCAAGAATTCGCAATCCGGTGACTCGCTCGACGTGTATTTGAGCCATGGCCAAAGTCCCCGCGCGCGCTCCAGCCCGCCCGCCCGTCTGGGATCCGAACGATGCCCGTTACTGGGACGCTCGCGATCTCGAGCACGAGCTCCGGCGAACCTTCCAGGTCTGTCACGAGTGCCGCATGTGCGTGACGTACTGCGGCTCCTTTCCGCGCCTGTTCGAGGCCATCGACCGCGACGTCGATCGCGGGCACAGCGAGGGCGCGGAGCACGTCGGGGCCGAGACCATGCGCACCGTCAGCGACCACTGCTGGCAGTGCAAGCTCTGTTTCATCAAGTGCCCTTACACGGCCGACGAGGGCGCCTACGAGTTGCTCGACTTTCCGCGCCTGATGGCACGCGAGAAGGCCAACCGTGCACGGCACGAGGGCGTGCCGCTGGTCGATCGCATCCTCGGTGAGCCACAAGCGCTCGGGGCTCTGGGCGCTGGTCCCACGGCACCGCTGGCGAACCTGGTCAACGCGAACCGGTTGGTGCGCAAGGTGGCGGAGAAGGTGACCGGCATCTCCGCCGAGTTCCCGCTGCCGCCGCTGGCCTCGCAGAGCTTCACGAGCTGGTTCCGTGAGCACGAGCCTACGCCAGAGGCGGGCAGCGCCGGTGAGGTGGTGCTGTTCCCGACGTGTTACGGCGACTTCAACTTCCCCGGCGTGCCACAGGCCGCCGTGCGCGTGCTGGAAAAGAACGGCTATCGCGTCTTGTTGCCCGAGGCGCTGACCTGCTGCGGGATGCCGAACCTCGACGGTGGTGAGCTCGAAGTCGCGCGCATGAAGATGCGCCAGAACGTCGAAATGCTCGCCCCACTGGTGCGCCGCGGGTTGCGTGTGGTCGTGCCCGGGCCGACCTGCGGCTACACCATGAAGAAGGAGTGGCCGGTCTACCTGGGTGACGCGGATGCGGCCAAGGTGGCTGCGTCCACGCTCGACCTGATGGAGTTCGTCGACGGTCTGCGCAAGGCCAAGGCCCTGAACAAGGACTTCAACCGCGGCTACGGCAAAGTCGCCTACCACGCTGCCTGTCACCTGCGCGCCCAGAAAATAGCGGTTCCCGGTGCGCGCGTGCTGTCCCAGCTGCCCGGTACAGACGTGCGCATCATCGAGCGCTGCTCGGCGGTCGATGGAACCTGGGGCATGAAGGCCGCTTACTACGAAGAGGGTAAGCGCTACGCGCGCCGACTGGCGGACGCCATCGACAACGAGCGCGGCGAGGAGCCGATCACGGCGGTGACCGACTGTAGCCTGGCTGCTCTTCGCATCAGGAAAGAGAACGGCCTGGTCGCCAGACACCCGATCGAGCTTCTGGCCGACGCCTACGCCGATGGAGAGAGCGAATGAAACCGATAGAGCGAGCGGAGTTACTCGACCTCGGCGCTTACGAGCAGATACGCCAGCGCTTCATGGCGCGGGTGATCGAGCAGAAGCGCGCGCGTTACGTGGCGCTCGGGCCCAACATGACGGTCCTGTTCGAGAATCGCGATACGGTGCTGATGCAGATCCAGGAGATGCTGCGCACCGAGCGCATCACCGCCGAGAAGGCCATCGAGCACGAGCTCGAGACCTACAACGAGCTCGTGCCCGGCGACAGCGAGCTCTCCGCGACGATCTTCATCGAGTACCCGGATCGCGAGCAACGCGAGCGGATGCTGAGCGAGCTCCGCGGCGTCGACGACAAGTTCTTCGTCGAGGCGGCGGGGGAGCGTGTGCCAGTGGTGCCTGATCGGCGCGGCACCGATCCCAACCGCACCATGGCCGTGCACTACGTGAAGTTCTCGTTGACGCCAGCCGCCCTCGGCGCGCTCGAGAGCGGGAGGGGCCCGGTCAGCATCGGCGTCGATCACGCGAGCTATCAGGCCAAGACCGAGCTCTCGGCAGCCACGCTACGCAGCCTGCAGGACGACTTCGAGCGCTGATCAGGAGTGCCCCCGCTGGCCGCCGAAGGTTACCGAGCCGGAGCTCCGAGCCCGCGGCGACCAGCGGAAGGCGGGAGGTCTCTTTCATTCGCTCGTATTGTCGAGCATCAAACTATCACGTTCACCGCGGGGTGACGCCGTGATCTCTGCGTGATCAAATCCGCCGTCAGTCCCGGTTCGCGGGGTACGGATTCATGAACCAGTTTTCACCACTGCGGCGGTAGACCGTCAGGCGCGCGAAATCGATGCCGATCACGGCGCTGGCGTGACGCTCGTCGTTGGTTCCCATCCCACCGCTCAGGCTGAGGGTGATTCCCCACGGCGCGCCCAGGACCAGGGAGCCCTGACCGCCCAGCGAGCCGCCCTCCCAGAGTCTGTCGTAGCCGCCCAGATCGAGCGCGGCGCCCCAGTCACCCAGGACGAAGCCCTTCGTCGCCGTGCGTAGCGAGAGACCGAGGTCCGTCCCTCGGCCGAAGTAGGTCCCCAGCTTGAACATCCCGCCGAACACGATCGGGCTGGTCGCGGGGGTTCCGATCCCGGTTTCCAGCGCGAGCAGGGACTCGGTGTCCCAGCCGTCGCCGTCGTCCACGGCTGCTGGCCCGTAGCCCGCGAAGATCCAGGAGGAGACGTCGGCCTTCGCGGTCGTCGTGAAGCTCGTGGCGGCGACGAAGAGGGCGACCGCCGGTGCGGCGCGCAGCGCGCAGGAGAGGACCGGAGTGGGCATTAAAACTGCGCCGCGAGTAGCACGAGCGCGTGCCCAGGACAATTCCCGAGAGACGCCCTCGACTCAGGGCATCAGCGGGGGCGGCGTGATCACCTCGAACTCGGAGGCCGGAACTTGCTTGAGCTCCTCGATCTCGTCGGAGTTCCAGTCCGGATGCGCTTCGCCCTGAAAGTAGAAGTTCGAGCCGTTGTCGGCCAGGATCATGCCGTAGGTCTGCATCGCGCGTAGCACGGCCTGCGCGCCGGCGGAGAAGCCGCTGACGTCGAAGTCGGCCCGCAGGCGCACCCGCAGGCCCATGGGCGGTGAGTTCGGGTCGCTCTCGTCACAGCCGCCGGGCACGGCGTAGTGCGTCGCCGGCTCGACGTAGTTCGGACGCGAGCATTCGGTGGTGAAGCGAATGGCGTGGTGCACCTCGCCGGCCGCGACCTCGTCGTAGCGCAGCACGCCTGGCGTGATCGCGAGGCCCGCCGCGTCGGCGCTGGTCCAGCCCTCCGGGCGCTGGCCGTAGCCGACCTGGTTCAGATCCCAGACCGCCCCGTTGCCGCAGTGCCAGCCTGCTTCGTAGTGACAGGCGTAGCCTTCGTACAACATGCAGCTGCCCTGCTGCACGACCAGGACGTGGCAGTCGCCGTCGCAGACTGCGGCGTCGCCGCCCTCGATCTTGACCATGCTCGGATCCGGGAAGGGATAGGGGCCCGGATCGCTTTCGTCTTCGTACCAGTCGAAGGCGATGTCGAGTGCTGGCTGGTTCTCGGGCACGGTGTTGATCGGAATGCCGTACAGCACGTCACCATCGTTGCCGTAATCAGGATGCAGGTTGACGTCGCCGACCATGGCCTGCAGCCGACTGGTCCAGTCCGGATCGGCGTCGGCGCCCGAGATGTCTTGGTTCCAGGCGTCGTCGGCCGGGAACACAGCGCAGCCGCCGATCTGCGGAGCCTCACCCGGCGCACCTCCGCTCGACGTGCCGGCGCTCGACGTGCCGGCGCTCGACATGGTGCCACCCCGGCCGTTCCCACCAGCGGACGTGCCTCCTGCGCCAGCGTCCGCGTCGCTGCCGCCGCCGTCGGAACTGCAGCTCAACACCAGCGCTGCACAGGGGATCACCAGCCAAGCCGACCAGCCGTTCATGGAGCCTCCTCGAAGTCTCTGATTCGAACACGCCTGGGGCTGGTGGGAAAAGGAGCCCAAAACTTTCTTTTGAGGCTGAAGCTCGTCCAGTGTCATCGAAGCGCAAAAGTGGCCAGGTGGGGCATAGATCGTGTAACCAGAGGAAATAGACACGTGGTGAGCCGCATCCCAGTCTCATCGC
>DATLIL010000825.1:0-4010 GCA_035539475.1 Polyangiaceae bacterium | reverse complement strand
CGTGAGTTGTAATTACTGCCCATGCTTGCGCCGTAGGCGCCGGCGTCGGAGAACACCAGGAGATCGCCGACGGTGGCCTCGGGGAACTCGCGCGGCGTCACGTTGCCGCTGCTGTCCTGCGTGAAGACGTCGCCCGACTCGCAGAGGGGGCCGGCGACGATGCTCGGGCGAGTGGGCCTGGCTGTCGGGGAGCCGGTGCGCGGGATGAGGGAGATTTCGTGATGTGCGCCGTACAGCGTCGGGCGCATCAGATCGTTGAAGCCGGCGTCTACTAGCGTGAAGTGGTTGGTGCCGACGTCCTTGACGGCGCGCACTTCGGAGACCAGCACGCCGGCGGCGGCGACCAGGTAGCGGCCGGGCTCGATTTCGAGGGTCACGGGGTGGCCGAGCAGGGCCTCGATGCGGCGCCGGGCGTCGTTCCAGAGCTGGAAGTGCGCGGCTGGGTCGAGCTCGGGATCGCCTTTGCGGTAGGGCACGGGCAAACCGCCGCCGGCGGAGATGGCGCGCAGATCGCGACCGGAGGCTTCGAGGCGCTCGACCTGCGAGACCATCGCGTCGCACACGCGGCCGAGGTGCTCGACGTCGGCGCCGGAGCCGATGTGCATGTGAAGGCCGACCAGATCGAGGTCGTAGGCCTGGATGCGCGCGAGAGCGTCGGACAGCGTGTCGTGCCAGATGCCGTGTTTGCTCGACTCGCCGCCGGTGTTCGTCTTCTTGCTGTGACCGTGGCCGAAGCCTGGATTGACCCGTAGCCACACCGGATGTCCACGCCGCCGCTCACCGAGCTGCGTCAGCATGTCCGCCGAGCCCGCGTTCACCGGCACGCCGGTCTCCGTGACGCGGGCGAGGATGTCCTCGGTCAGGATGTCCGCCGTGAACACGATCTCGTGTCGCGCCGTATCCGGCGCAAAGCCCGCCAGCAGCGCGCGCTCGAGCTCCCCGAGGGACACACAATCGACGACGGCGCCTTCGCTGCGCAAGAGGCGCAGGAGGTGCAGGTTCGGGCACGCCTTCTGAGCGTAGCGCACACGATCGAACGGCCTCAGCGTATCCAGCTGCCGGCGCACGATCGAAGCATCGTACACGTACACGGGCGTGCCGTGGCGGCGGGCGATCTCGCCGAGAAGCTCGGGGGTCAGGGCGCTCATGACCGCCGCGTAGCATCGAGCGGCTGCCGCGACACCCTCGATCAGTCAGCCTGCGGGACCGCCGCAGCGCCGCCCCAAGCAAAAGCAGCAGGGGCCGAAGGCTTTGCGGACGTCCGCGCACGACTCAGTCAATGAGCGTGCCGGTGGCGGTGGCCGCGACATCTACATTACACTCTGCCCATGGCTGATTCGGAAGGTTTATTGCTTGCGCCCGGCAGAGGCTTGCGATTGCTCGTGCTCTCGAGCTTCAAGTGCTCGCCCCTGTTCGCCTCCCTTCTGGCGCTGGTCTGGGCGTGCAGCTCCGCGCCTTCGGACTCAGGGGCTCCCGGCTCGGCTGCCGAGTTCCCCGAAGCGTTCGCAGAGCGCGTCTGTGGCGCTCTGGCTGGCTGCTGCAGCGACGCCGGCTTTGATTTCGATCCTGCCGACTGCCGGCAGGACGTCGCCGCCGACATCAGGAGTGAGCTCGCCGAATACGATGGCCTCGCAGTCGACTTCGACCCCCAGGCGGCGGAGGCGTGCATCCAGGACTATTCGAATGCCCTGTGCGGAGAGAGCGCTGCGGCCGAGATCGACGTCAAACGAAACTGCAATCTCATGTTTCGAGGTCGGCTGGCGGCCGGAGAGGCTTGCCGCGAGGACGAAGAGTGCCGGAAAGAGGTGGGGCAAGATGCATTTTGCGACGGGCGGAACCAGGACGCGTTGTCCGGCACCTGCGTGCTTTACACGCTCGAAATGCATCCCCAACTTTCCGAGCCGTGCGGCGGCACGTGCAAGGGCTCACCCGACGATGGTTGTCAGAGCGCGTTGGCCAGCGCGAACGACCCACCGGACGATCCCTCCTTGCCTACTTGCTACACGAGCGAGGGCCTCCAGTGCTCCGGCCCGGAAGGCAGCTCGAGGACGTGTCAGCCGCTAGTTGTGATCGGAGAGAGCTGCGCGGGCAACAGCTTGAGCTGTGAGGAGGGCGCGTTCTGCAATCTCGACACGAGGATCTGCGAAGCCCAGAGCACCGATGGCCCGTGCGTCGACGTCGACGTCATCGGCGCCTGCGCCGACAACGCTATCTGCGACGTTCTTCTCAAACCTGATTCTGCTCCTGGTGAGGCCGGTCACTGTACGCCCCTCAAGCCGAACGGCGCCGACTGTACGTACAATAACGAGTGCGAGAGCCAGTACTGCGGCCGAGAAGGGGTGTGCGCCTGGCCCGAGGTCCCCGAGACGGCGTGCTCCTATTACCTGAGCGCTCCGCCGTGAGGGCGCATCGGGGCGCAGCGCCCTCCCCTGGCCATTCGAGGAATGGCGCCCACAGACCCTTAGAGTCTCAGTCAACGGCCGTGCCGGTGGCAGTGGCCGCGGCAGCGGGGTCGGTCTCAGTCCCAGTGCCCTTGTTGACCGGTTCCGTCGCCTTTCGGCGGGGAGGCCGCCCGGTGTGCAGCGACGGCGCGATCACGTCCGCGTCACCCTCATCGGCACGCAGATACGCGACCGCACGCCGCACGTTCTCGTACACGCGCTGCACCACCATGAACGCGCGCACGCGAACCTGCGAGACCGCCGTGATCTCCACCTCCGGCCCGTGCTCGCGCTCGCCGACGATGCGCAAGAGCCGCGTCGCCAGGCGATTGGCGTGCTCCAGCTCCGCACGCGTCGTCAGCACCTTGCCCTCGATCCGCGACCAGTTGTCCTGGAGCATGTCGACCAAACTCTCGAGGTCCTGCGCCACGTTCTTGTATCCCTGCGCGCCCTTTAGCCGATCGAGCGGTGCATCGTCGAGCAACCCACGCAGCGCCAGCAGCTTCACCTGCCCGCCGCGACCGAGATGCGAGCCGCGGCGAGCAGAGGAGGTTCAGCTGTCGCCGGCCTTGGCGTTGATCGAGAGCCTGACGCTGACTTCATTCTTGATCAGGTCGTTCGCCATTCCGTCGTAGTTGATGTTGAAGTCGCGGCGATTGAAGGTGAATTCGGCCTCGGCATGAACACCGTCGCCCTTCTTCTCGATCGTTGCGGGGAAGCTCACGGCCTTGGAGACGCCGTGCAGATCGAGGTTGCCGCTGACGAGGTACTTTCCGGCGGCGCCGGCGGGCTTGACCTCGGTCGACGTGAAGCGAACCTTCGGATACTGCGCGGCGTCGAAGAAGTCTGCTGATTTCAGGTGCTTGGTGAGCTTCGGGTTGTCGGAGCTCAGGCTGGTCGCGTCGAGCTCGACGCTCACCTTGCCCTTTTGCGGGCTGTCGCCCACGAGGTCGATGTTGCCGGTGAAGCGCTCGAAGCTTCCGTCGTGCTTGCCAGTGACCTTCGCGCCGACCCAGGTCACCTTGGAGCTCTGCTGGTCGAAGACGTAGCGAGAGCTACCTTGCGGTGCCTTGGTGTCGGCGGCGGCGCCGAGTTCCTTGACGGAGAGCTGGGCGCCCGCCTTGGGTGCGTTGTCACAAGCCTGGACGAGGAGTCCGAGAGCGCCTGCGGTGATCAGGGTCGGGTACAGAGCTCGTCGTTGCATGGCCCCAAACCTGGTCCCTCCTGCGTCGCTCGGGAAGGGTTGTGGCCGGACATTCAGCGTTGCGTCGTCGCAACGGTGACACGGGGAAGCCAGGAAGTACCGCTAATTCGCGGGCAAGCAGTACTTACCTTCGCTCGCCACGTCGAGCTCGTAACCCTCCGGGCAGGGCGCCATGTCGGGGTAGTTTGCGAAAGGGATCGGGGTGCAAAGGCTCATGCCCTCACTCGAGAGGTAGAGCTGCTCGTTCACGGGGCACTCGCCGTCACCGGGCGGAAAGCAGTTGCCGCCTTCTTGCGAGGTGTCCGGCGGGCAGTAGGGTTCGTCCCACTCGGGTGGGCACGGCGTCGGTATCACCTCGACCGTGT
>DATLIL010000824.1:0-10716 GCA_035539475.1 Polyangiaceae bacterium | reverse complement strand
CAGTAACGTAGATGCAGTAAGAGGCTTGGAGCAGGCCTTGCTGCCGTGGAGCCCGCGCGCTGTTCGCCATCAAGGACGGCCTGCTAGCCCCTCTCGCGATGCGCTAGCCGTCCTCGAGAAGCTCGGCGATGAGCAGCGCATTGGCGGGCGGAAACTGGAGGCCTACGAGCTCCGCGGGCTCGACCCAGCGCACTTCGTCGACCTGACGCGGCACGGGCTCGCCCCTGTCGAAGGAGCAGTCGACCGGGTGGAGCTCGACGACGCGATCCGCGTATTCGTAGGTGATGATCGGGCGCTCGCGCTCGGCGCGCACGACGACGCCGACCTCTTCGAGCACCTCGCGCTCGGCGCAGCGCTGGATGTTCTCGGCGCCCTTGAGCTTGCCGCCGGGGAACTCCCAGAAGCCGGCCAGGTGCTGGCCCTTGCGGCGGCGGCTGACGAGCAGCTTGCCGTCCCGCCAGACGAGCGCGATCGCGACCACGATGGGCTTGTTCTCGTTCTCGTTCACGTTCCCTGTTCCAGCTTGGCGAGCAGCTTGCGGTGAGGTGCGGGCAGCGCGAGCTCTGCGAGCTCGGCGGGCTGTTTCCAGGCGGCGGCCGCGGCCAGGCGTGCTCGCCCGAGCGTGCCTTCGTAAGCCTCTAGTGTGATGCGAAAGCGGGTGATGGTGTGGGTCAGTGTCGCCAGGCGCGGCCCGACCTCGACGCCGGCTCCGGCGAGCTCCCGTACCGCCCGGGCGGTGCCGTGCTCGGGCGTCTCGCGCGGGCCGAGCTCGACCGTCGGCAAGACCCAGAGCCCGGCCCAGCGCGGGGCGTCGGCGGGCAGCCTACACAGCAAGAGTCCTTGCTTGCGCCGGACCACGGCCGCCACGGCCCGCACCGGAGTCGGGCCCGAGCGCTTCGGTAGCTCGGGCAGGGTCTCGGCCAGGCCCTGGCGCTGCGCCGCGCAGCTCTTTTTCCAGGGGCAGTCCGAGCAGCGCGGCGCGCGCGGCGTGCAGAGCGTCGCGCCGAGCTCCATCAGTGCCTGGTTGAAGTCGCCGGGCTCGCGTGCCGGGACGAGCTCGGCCGCTAGCTGCCACAGGCGCGCCTTCAGTGGTGCGCGTGTGGGATCACCACGCAGGCCGTAGTACCGACACAAGACCCGCACCACGTTGCCGTCCACGACGGGGACGCGCTGGCCGAAGGCGATGCTGGCGATCGCGCCGGCCGAGTATTCGCCGATACCGGGCAGGCGCGTCAGCTCCTCGCGCGCGCTCGGCAGGTTGCCGCCGTGGCGCTCGACCACTGCGCGCGCCGCGGCCTGCAGACGCCGCGCCCGCGAGTAGTAGCCGAGCCCTTGCCAGCTCGCGAGCACGGCCTCCTCGGGAGCGCTGGCGAGGGCGTGGACGTCGGGAAAGCGACGCATC
Source organism: Polyangiaceae bacterium (assembly GCA_035539475.1). Classification (GTDB taxonomy): domain Bacteria; phylum Myxococcota_A; class Polyangia; order Polyangiales; family Polyangiaceae; genus PMG-095. Next base: position 9,314 of record DATLIL010000824.1, on the reverse strand, counting down.
CAGCGCTCGTAGTAGGGCAACATCGAGCTGACCTGCGTCTGCTGGAGCATCACCTCGCTGACCCAGATAGCGTAAGGATCGCGGGTGCGCCGAAAAGCGAGGTCACGGCGGTTCCGGCCGTACCAGGCTGCGAGCTGTTGCACGATCCTATCGGCCATCTGCCCACTTCTTACTCGGTCGCGTCCGGCCAGCCCAACCACAAACATGGTTTGGGGTTGGGGACCCAAACGAAAACACGAAAGACGGGCTTGTTGAGCTAGGGCCATCGTGAGAAAGTCGAAATTCTCAGGCCCCCCACGATGTCGAGTCCACTGGTCGTGTCCCTTGAAGCCATCCGCACTGATGGCTGGTTCGAACGCATTGGCGAGGGCATCGGCAGCTTTCAGGCGCTGTGCGACATCATCGGCGCGCGCTTCTTCGCGTTCTCGATGATCACGGGCGCGCGCATCACGTCGCTGACCGTCGATCGTCGTATTCCCGACAACACCGTGGTCGAGTTCGCCGTCGGTGGGGACGACCAGGGCAACGGCGCCGAGGTGCAGCGCCTGACCCTGGCCGAGTTCCGCCGCCGCCTGGTGAACGCCCTGGTGATGGAGGAGCCGAGCGGGCCTGCGCCGACGCGAGCCACCGACCTCGAAGCGGTGCAGCTGCACATCGGCGTGCGCTACCTGCTGCTGGCTCCGCTCTACGGCTACGCCTTCAAGGAGCTGCGCATCGCGGCGGGCGAATCCGAGCTCTCGCTCCTGCACGACGGCCTGGAAGAGACGTATGCGCTGTCTGCGTTCCGCGCGCGGATGCGCACGCACGTTCGCGAAGACCTCGACCGCGTTACCCGGCCCGCGGCGCGCAGCGCCATCGACCTCAGCCGGGTAGGGGAGGCCGAGCAGGCCGCCGCCCGCGGCGACAACGTGCGCGTGCTCGAGCTACTCGGGGCCTGGCCGGCGCCGCTCGCCATCTTCTTGCGCACGCCCGAAGGGCAGATGCTCAACCCCGAGACGCGGGCGGTGATCGCTCGCGCGCTCGCGCTGCTCGGTGGCTCTTGTATTGCCCTGGGTGAGGTCGGCAAGGGCGAGGAGATCCTGCGCCTCGGCATCCAGTACGCCGGCGACGGCGTCGCGGCGCCGGAGGTCTTCCTCCGCCTGGGTGAAGCGATCCTCAATGACGGCCGCACCGGAGAGGCCATCGGGCCGTTGCGTCGTGCGGCAAACCTCGGCGCGCCGGCCGACCGCGTCTGGCCCCTGCTGGCGCAGGCCTTCGTCGCCCGAGGCCGCTTCCTGGCCGCCATTGGCGCCGCGGCCGAAGCGCGCTCGGCCGGGGTCCCCGCCGAGGAGCTCGAGCCAGTCCTGGGCCAGGTCAAAGCAGCCCTCGGAGCGCCCTACGAACGCTTCCGTGCTGCGCTCGACGCCGTCCCGAAGTGAGGTAGAAAAGCCGGAGCTGCGCCGCGCGGAGCGTCAGGCTCCTGCTCGCATTGACAGCTTCCGGACCCCGGCACTACATAGCGCCCGGACCGCTCGTCTTTTCGAGAACTTGCGAGCGGCCCGCCTACCAGACCACACGCCATGTTCGAGCTCTACTTCCCGATGTTCGTGATGTTCCTCGTCGTAGGAGTCATCACGGCCGCCATGTTCACCTTGGGGCACGTCCTCGGCCCCAAGAACCCGACGCCCGAGAAGATGATGCCCTTCGAGTGCGGCAATGACACCGAGGGCGCCAAGAACACCAAGATGAGCGTGAAGTTTTACCTCACGGCGATCTTGTTCGTGGTCTTCGATATCGAAGTGGTCTTCATGTACCCCTGGGCGGCACTGTTCAAGACCCTCGGCTGGGTTGGATTCATGAGCATGTTCGGCTTCATCGTCGCGCTGCTCGTCGCGCTTGCTTACTGCTGGAAGAAGGGAGCCCTGGAATGGGAGAGCTGACCTCAACGCACGTGCTCGAGACCGGAGAGGGTCACGGCTTTGCCACCACCAAGGCCGGCGCGCTGCTGGCCTGGGCGCAGAAATACTCGCTGTTCATGTACCCGTACGTGACGGCCTGCTGCGGCATGGAGTTCATGTCCGTCTCCAGCCCGCGCTACGACTTCTCGCGCTTCGGCTCCGAGGCGCCGCGCTTCTCGCCCCGACAGAGCGATCTGCTCTGGGTGGTGGGCACGATCGTGCAGCGCCAGGCCCCGATCTTGCGTCGTATCTACGAGCAGATGGCCGAGCCGAAGTGGGTGCTGGCCTTCGGCACCTGCGCCTCGTGTGGCGGCTTCTACGACAACTACGCAACCGTCGCCGGCATCGACAAGATCATCCCCTGCGACATCTACGTGCCGGGCTGTCCGCCCCGCCCGGAAGCCGTGCTCGACGGCCTGATGTTGCTCCAGGACAAGATCCAGAGCGGTGACCGCCGCCCCGCAATCGTCAAGCCGCGCATCGACCCGGTCGCCGATCCGAACCAGGGTCTGGTGCAGCTGCGCCGTTCTCGGCCCTCGCGCCCGCCGGTCTGAGCGGGCCCCCTCAAGGACAGATAGCGAACATGGCCAAAGCCCTGGTCGAACTCCTGAAGAAGCAGTTTGCGTCTGCCATCGTGCAGACCCACTCGCAGTGCGGCGACGAGACCGTCGTCGTCAACGCCGACTCCTGGAAAGAGGTCGCGCGTTTCCTGCGCGATCACCAGCAGGCCAGCATGGACATGCTGACCGACCTCACCGCCGTCGACTTCCCGGACCGCGATCCGCGCTTCGAGGTCGTCGCGCATTTCTACTCCCTGAGCCGCGGTCACCGCCTGCGCTTGAAGGCGCGCGTCGGCGACAGCGAAGGCGAGAACGCCGAGATCGACACGCTCACCGACCTGTGGGGCTCCGCCAACTGGATGGAGCGTGAGTGCTGGGACCTCGTGGGCGTGAAGTTCAAGGGCCACCCGGATCTGCGCCGCATCCTGCTCTATCCGGAGTTCGAGGGTCACCCGCTGCGCAAGGACTACAACGCCCAGGACATCCAGCCGCTCGTGCCCTACCGCGAGGTGCCGAACACCGAAAAGCTGCCGCCGTTCGGTCCGGACGAGGGCATGCCCTTCGGTCGCCAGACGCATGCCGGCTTCGACTCCGACGAGGTGAACTGATGGAACCGTTGGACCAAGATCTGCTCGAGTCCGAGATCGAGCTGCCGGCGGAGCCGATGCTGCTCAACGTCGGTCCCGCGCACCCGGCCATGCACGGCACCGTGCGCATCGTGATGGAGCTCTCGGGCGAGGTGATCGAGCGCTGCGACGTGCAGGTCGGCTACCTCCACCGCGGCTTCGAAAAGATGTGTGAGCGCGGCACCTGGACCCAGGTGTTCCCCTACGTGGATCGCCTGAACTACGTCTCGCCGATGCTCAACAACGTGGGCTTCGCGCTGGCTTGCGAGAAGCTCGCCGGCATCGAGGTGCCCGAGCGTTGCCAGTGGTACCGCATGATCCTGGGCGAGCTCGCGCGCTGCTCCGATCACCTGACCTGCGACGGCGCCATGGCCATGGAGCTCGGCGCTTTCACCCCGTTCCTGTGGATGATCAAGGGACGCGAGATGATTTGGGATCTGATGGAGGAGGAGACCGGAGCGCGCCTCACGCACAGCTTCGGCCGCATCGGTGGCATGGCCCAGCCGCCGACCGAGGGCTTCAAGGAGAACGTGCGCGCCGTCACGCGCCAGATCCTCAGCATCATCGAGGAGGTCGAGCGCTTGCTGCTCGGCAACCGCATCTTCCTCGATCGCCTCGAGAACGTCGGCGTGATCAGCAAGGAAGACGCCATCTCGCTGGCCTGGACGGGTCCGTGCCTGCGCGCCTGCGGCGTGCCTTACGACGTCAGGAAGGCCCACCCGTACCTCAAGTACGGCGAGGTCGAGTTCGACGTTCCCGTCGGTTCCAGCGGCGACTCGTTCGATCGCTTCATGGTGCGCATCGAGGAGCTCAAGCAGAGCGTGCGCATCATCGACCAGTGCCTCGAGCGCATGGCCGACGAGGGCCCGGTCAACGTCGACGACCCGCGCATCATCTTGCCGCCCAAGAACGAGGTCTACACCACGATCGAGGGCACGATTCAGCACTTCAAGATCGTGATGGAGGGCCTGAAGCTGCCCGCCGGTGAGGTCTACGGTTACACCGAAGGCGGCAACGGCGAGATGGGCTACTACCTCGTCAGCGACGGCAGCGGCACGCCCTACCGCGTGCGCCTGCGTGGTCCCTGCTTCCTCGTCACCGCCGGCCTCGAGAAGGTCATCACCGGCGCGATGATGGCCGACGTGGTCCCGTCCTTCGGCTCGCTGAACATGATCGGCGGCGAGTGTGATCGGTAAGTGAGATAAGCGAATGCCGACTTTCAAGATCGACGACCGAGACATTCCTTTCCAGGCCGGTGACACGATCATTCGCGCGGCGGCGCGCGAGGGCATCGACATCCCGCACTACTGCTGGCATCCGGGCCTGTCGGTGGCGGCCAACTGCCGCATGTGCCTGGTCGAGCTGATGCCCCCGGCGGGCCGTCCGGCGCTGATGCTCGACGTGCTCTCCTGGGACGCTCAGAAGCAGGAGTACATCCCGCAGAAGAAGCCGAAGCTCGTGCCTGCCTGCCAGCAAGCGGCGGCCGAGGGCATGGTCGTGCGCAGCCAGACGAGCCCCCACGTCGAGCGCGCGCGTTCCTCGGTGCAGGAGCTCTTGCTGCTGAACCACCCGGTGGACTGCCCGATCTGCGACCAGGCCGGCGAGTGCCGCTTGCAGGACTACTGGCTCGAGCACCAGGGCACCAAGAAGCGCATGAAGGACGAGCCGGTGCACAAGCCCAAGGCCGTCGTCTTCGGGCCCACCATCGTCTACGACGCCGAGCGCTGCATCGTCTGCACGCGCTGCGTGCGCTTCGTCGACGAGGTGGCCAAGGATCCGGTGCTCAGCGTGCGCGAGCGCGGCAACCTGAACGAGATCGTGGTCTCGCCGGGCCGCCAGCTCGACAACAACTACACGCTGATGACCGAGTATGTCTGCCCGGTCGGCGCGCTGACCGCGGTCGATTTCCGCTTCAAGGCTCGCGTCTGGTTCCTGCGCTCGGCGCGCTCGGTCTGCGTCGGCTGCGCCACGGGCTGTAACTCCTTCACCGACTTCGATCCGCGCTCGCAAAAGGTCCTGCGCTACCGCCCGCGCGAGAACCTCGCGGTCAACAAGTACTGGATGTGCGACGAGGGCATGCTCGACCACCAGCGCGTCCACAAGAACCGCGTGCTCCAGCCGCTGATCCGCAAGGAAGAGGCGACCAAGGAAGCGGCGCTCGAGAAGGCCGTCGAGCTGCTCTCGGGCGCTCCTGCCGACAAGACGGCGGTGCTGCTCAGCGCCGAGCACTCGCTGGAGGACAACTACGCGCTCCTGGCGCTGGCCCGCGACGTCCTGAAGACGAACAACGTCTACGTGACGGGTCGTCCGGCGGGTAAGGGTGACGACGTCCTGATGCACCCCGACAAGAACCCGAACACGAACGGGCTCAAGCAGATCGCTCCGAGCGCGCGCTCGTTCGCGGACTTCGTGGCCGCGCTGGGCGCCGGCAACGTCACGCACCTCGTCACGCTCGGCTCCGCGCTCACGGATCCGCAGCAGGCGGCGGCGCTTAAGGGCGTGAAGAACTTCGTGGCCATCGCGTCCCACCAGGGGCCGCTGGCCGAAAACGCGCGCGTCGTGCTGCCGGCCTCGAGCTGGGCCGAAGCCGACGGCCTCTTCGTCAACGCCCGGGGCATCACCCAGGAGAGCGAGAAGGTGATCACGTCGCAGGGCGGCTCGCGGCCGGCCTGGCGCTGGATCGCCGATCTCTCCCGTGACCTCGGCCACGTCACCGCCTGGCGCAAGGTCGCAGAGCTTCGCGCCGCCTTCCAGCCTCAAGCCTCGCAGGCAACTCCGGCCGCGGGCGTGGGCGCAGGAGCAAGCTGATGGCTTCGATTGATTGGATTGCAATGGCCCTGGTCCTGGCCAAGGTCCTGTTCGTCGTCCTCGTGTTCATGCACGTGGCCGTCTTCTTGACCTGGGCCGACCGCCGTCAGGGCGCGATGATCCAGGACCGCATCGGTCCGAACCGCGCCGTGGTCTGGCTGCCGACCAAGATCGCCCAGGGCATGGCCATGGGCCCCGCGGTGCTCGTGGCGGGCGGCATCCTCTTCCTGGCGACCCAGACCGATCCCGGCCCCGACCGCAGCTCGCGCGCGATGCTGTTCACGCAGCTGGCCATCTTCTTCAGTTGGTTCACCGCGCTGGTGATCGCCGGCAAGGTGCGCCACCGCGGTCCGCGCAACAAGCTCGATCTCGCCATCGAGTCGGTGGGCGATCCGCGCAACATCTTCTACGTCGGCCTCGCCGCTCACGTCGTGGTGTTCCTGGCTGCCGCCACGCTCAAGGGCACGAACGTGGGGCACACGCTGCGTGACGTCGGCTACGGCGGCGGCGCCTTCTTGCTCGCTTTCGCCATCCTTTTCGGTGCTGGCTATGCCGCCTACGCCATCAGGAACGAGCCGCGCGTCGGCCTGCGCCTGATCGGTCTGCTCCACGCCGCTGCCGACGGCCTGAAGACGATCTTCAAGGAAGACATCATCCCGCCCGGGGCGGATCGGCTGCTGCACAGCATCGCGCCGATCATCTCCTTCTTCCCGGCGCTGGTCGTGTTCGCGGTCATTCCCTGGGGCGACACGCTCTGCTTCGGCGCGGACGAGGCGGGTCACATCGCGCTCAGCCAGCTCGCCGGCACGGCCGTCGCCGGGCGCGGGCAGATCTGCGAGCCCGGCGCGATCGCCGTCCCGCTCCAGGTCGTGAACCTGGACGTCGGCATCCTCTTCTTCTTTGCTCTGGCCGGTACCGGCATCGTGGGCGCTGCGCTCGCCGGTTGGGCCAGCGACAACAAGTTCAGCCTGCTCGGCGGTCTGCGTGCCGCCAGCCAGATGGTGTCCTACGAAGTCGCGATGGGTCTGACCCTGATCGGCTCCATCATGTTGTACGGCACGCTGCGGCTCGATCAGATGGTGAGCTGGCAGGCCGAGAATGCCTGGGGCATCTTCGTGCAGCCGCTGGCCTTCTTCCTGTTCTTTGCCGCCGCGGTGGCCGAGAGCAAGCGCATCCCGTTCGACTTGCCCGAGGGTGAGAGCGAGATCGTCGCCGGTTACTTCACCGAGTACGCCGGCATGAAGTTCGCGATGTTCTTCTTCTCGGAGTACATCGCCGTCGTCTCCTCGAGCGCGCTGCTCGTCACCATCTTCCTGGGTGGCTGGCACCTGCCGTTCGTCGAGCGCAGCGGCATCCTGGTCGACGTCGGCGGCACGGTGTTGTTCCAGCAGGCGCTGCCTCACGCGCTGGTGATCGTCATCGGCGTGCTGGGCTTCATGCTCAAGCTCGTGACGCTGTGCTGGCTGCAGCTGACCATCCGCTGGACGCTGCCCCGCTTCCGCTACGATCAGCTGATGCGCCTGGGCTGGCGCAAGCTCTTGCCGGCCTCGCTCGTCAACATCCTGTTCACGGGTCTGATCATGCTGGCCGTCGCCGCCGGCGGCGAGAAGGCCGCGGCCTCGCTCGGCGTCGTGGCTGACTTCACGATGCTGCTGCTGGCCGTTGCCGGCGCGGGCGCAGCCATCTACCTCGTCATTTTCTTGCTGAAGCCGCGCGAGAAGCGCCGCATCCTGGCCATGAGCTCGGCCCAGTTCGCCGCCCAGATCGGCGGCACGCGTAGCGCACGGATGGGAGCCTAATGAAGAGCAGCACGCCTGAGGTCAAGACCACCGCCCCGCTCGGGCCACGCAAGGTCGTGGGCGTTCCGGTGGAGCGCCCCAAGCGCTCGGCCGGAGTGCAGACCTACATCCCCGAGATCGCCAAGGGTCTGGCCATCACCATGAAGCACTTCTTCGTCAACACGAAGGAGATGGCGCTCGGCCAGCGCAACGATCCGGTGCTGGAGGCGCTCGACGACGGCATCAACACCATCTCGTATCCCGAGCAGAAGCGGCCGTATCCGGCTCGCTTCCGCGGTGTCCACCGCCTCACTCACCGCGAGGACGGCTCGCCGCGCTGCGTGGCCTGCCTGTGCTGCTCCACGGCCTGCCCCGCGCAGTGCATCCACATCGAGGCCGGTGAGTACCCCGAGGGCGACTCGCGTCGCGGCTACGAGCGCTTCCCCAAGCGCTTCGTGATCGACGAGCTCCGCTGCGTGTTCTGCGGCTTCTGCGTCGAGGCCTGCCCCTGCGACGCCATCCGCATGGACACCGGCATGCACGCGCCGCCCTACGACTCGCGCGAGCAGTTCATCTACGAGCGCGACCTGCTCATGTCCTTCCCCGGTCGCGACGGCTCGCACCTGAACCAGAATCCCAGGCACGAGCCTGGTGAAGCTACGCACCCGGGCGTGACGCGCGAAGCCGGGCACTGAAAGAAGCGCCCCCGACGTTTTGATGTTCGGGGCACGCTAAGTCCGGCGCGCGGCCCGGCCCTCGACGCCGGCGTGGTTGCCCAACGTGCCAAGGCTCGGGGGGAACGTCATGCGCACGGAATTGCGCCATTAGCGCAACGTACGAGTTGCGTGGTCGCCTGCTTGCGCCCGTGGCCAGCGTTGAATTGCGCCGAAATTCACTCGAGCTGAGCCGGGGCGGGACTCCGTCACACGAGTGGTATGGCGGTTGCTGCGGTGGAGCCTTCGAAGCTCAGGTTCCGACCACGCACCGTGGGTCATTGGGTGCGCGTTCGGGAGCCAAAGGAGTACCGATGCCGACGGCGGACCACCTTGGAATGGGGATACGATCTGGAAGCCGACTCGCGGCGGAGGCACGGCGAGCTGGCATCTCGCTGGCGCTCGCGGTCATGGCCGCGGGCTGCGGGCGGGGGGAACCGCCCGACGACTCGGGCCCGGTGGGCATGGTGCAGCAGGCCCTCACCGTGCAGCTCGAGGCCGAGAACGGAACGAACAACGGCGGGCAGCTCGAGGGCGGCGGCGACAGCGGCAGCAAGGTGATCCTGAACAGCTCCGGCGACTCGGTCTGCTGGAGCGGCACGAACATGAGCGGGATCAACAAGGTCACCATCCACCACTCGAACGGTGAGCCCGCCGGTGACTCGTTGATCGCGAAGTACAACGGCGTGAGTCTGGGCAGCGCTGCCACCTCGGCCACCAGCGGCTGGAGCACGCCGCTGTTCGCCAACGCCGTCGTCAACTTCAGCGCACAGAGCGGCAGCGGCACCTTCTGCGTCGAAGGCTCGGGCAGCGGCTGGATCGCCGGCCTGGACTACGTGTTGCTCGAGGGCAGCAGCGTCTGCACCCCGAGCTGCAGCGGTAAGCAATGCGG
>DATLIL010000823.1:0-17196 GCA_035539475.1 Polyangiaceae bacterium | reverse complement strand
TCTTGACGCCGAGCAGGTCGGCCGCGAGCTCTGCGGCGCGCTCCGTCTTCTCCCAGCTGAACTCCGAGCGGCCGAAGTGGCCGTAGGCGCTGGTGGGCCGGTAGATCGGGCGCAGCAGATCGAGCTCCTCGATCAGGGCGCGCGGGCGCATGTCGAACTTCTCGGCCACGTACTTGGCGAGCTTCTCGTCATCGACCTGACCGGTGCCGAAGGTGTTGATGTAGACGCCCATCGGCTGCGCGACGCCGATGGCGTAGGCGACCTGCACCTCGCAGCGGCGCGCGGCGCCGGAGGCCACGATGTTCTTGGCCACGTAGCGGGCGTAGTAGCAGGCCGAGCGATCGACCTTGCTCGGGTCCTTGCCGCTGAAGGCGCCGCCGCCGTGGCGACCCATGCCGCCGTAGGTGTCGACGATGATCTTGCGGCCGGTGAGGCCGGCGTCGCCGAACGGGCCACCGATGACGAAGCGGCCGGTGGGGTTGATGAAGTACTTGGTCTTGTTGTCGAGCAGGTGCTTGGGCAGCGACTTCTTGACCACCAGCTCCATCATCGCCTCTTTGAGCTGCTTGTGCTTCACGTCGGGCGAGTGCTGGGTCGAGACCACGACCGTCTCGATACGCTTGGGCTTGTCGCCGTCGTACTCGACGGTGACCTGCGACTTGCCGTCGGGGCGCAGGAAGTCGACCTTGCCGGCCTTGCGCACGGCCGCGAGCTGCTTGGCGAGGGCGTGCGAGTACATGATCGGCGCGGGCATCAGCTCCGGCGTCTCGTCGCATGCGTAGCCGAACATCAGACCCTGATCGCCGGCGCCCTGCTCCTTGTGCAGGCCCTGACCCTCGGTCACGCCCTGCGAGATGTCGGGCGACTGCGGCTCGACGGCGATCAGCACGCCGCAGGTCTCGCTGTCGAAGCCCATGTCCGAGCTCGTGTAACCGATGTCCTTGATCACGGCGCGCGCGAGCTTGCCGAAGTCGATCGTCGACTTGGTCGTGATCTCACCAGCCACCACCACGAAGCCCGTCTTGCACAGCGTCTCGCAGGCGACGCGGCTGTACTTGTCACCCGCAAGAGCGGCGTCGAGGACGGCGTCGGAAACGGCGTCGCAGACCTTGTCGGGGTGGCCTTCGGTAACGGACTCGGAAGTGAACAGGTACTGGCTCATCGTGACTCCTGGGGCAGCTTGCATTGACGCAGCTGCGACTCGACGCTCGGGCTTTCCCTTACGCCTGAAACCGGCGGCACCCTAGCACGTCTCCCAGCATCGGGAAGGGGCGCGCGGTCGCTCATTTGGGGGTCTCTCACCTGGCCTCGCCAGGACGGCGATCTGCGGGCGAGACAGCCGGATTTGGCCACCTTGTCGGGTCCGAAGAGCCCCTCGCAGTCCGGAGGCCCCGGGCGTCGTGGGAGCGGCGGCCAGCGGCAGCGGCTCGAACGGCTCGGGCGGGACCGTGGCGCCGCCTCCGCCGAAGTGACCGTCAGCGAAACTTCGGCAGCTTCGCCATCTCGCAGGCCCAGGCGTCGCCCTGACCGCAAGCCGACTGCATGGTCACCTTTGCGACCTTTGCGTCCGTGCGCAGCATGAACAGCCCGAGCAGGGCGCAATCGCGCGCGGAGCCCTGACGACAAGCCGGAGCGAGCACTGCCCTGTTCACGTGGTCGATGACGACCGGATCGACCGTGTAAGGCTTGCCGTAGACGTCATTCATCAGCACGCACGCGGTGATCTCGCCCTGGGTCTCCAGCGCGCCGCGCTTCGTGGCCAGCGAGCAGGTCTTCTCGTAGTTGGCGAGCGCGGCCTTGCTGTCCGGCTTCATGCCGAGACCAATGTGCTGCGCGATGCCGTACCAGACGCACTGGTTGGGGTTCCAGTTGCACGCTGCCTCGTACATCTTGCCGGCGATGTCGGGATTCTTGGGCATGCCGGCGCCCGTCTCGAGCATGAACGCCAGGTTGCCGCAGGCGATGGCCTCGCCGCCGTCGCAGGACATCTTGTAGTAGCCGGCGGCGCGCGCCAGATCCTTGGCGAAGCCGGCCAGACCTTTCTCGTAGACGACGCCGATCTCGTTGCAACACAGGTGGTCGCCCGCGTTGCAGCCCGTTTCCTCGAATTTCGCTCCCCTGGCGTAATCGGCCGGCACGCCCCACTGGCCCGAGAAGTACGCGAGCCCTGCATAGCGGCAGCCGAGAGCCTGACCGTCGCGACAGCTCTGGGCGTAGAGATCGACCGCACGCTGCGGATCCTTGGCGACGCCATCACCGGTCCCGTAGACCACGCCGAGGTTCAGACAGCCGTGAGCCGAGCCGAGCTCGCACGCCTTCTTGAACAGCGCGAGCGCTTCCTTGGCGTTCTTCGTCACGCCGTCGCCGTTCGAGAACATGTAGCCGAGCGTGTCGCAGCTCACCGCGTCGCCCTTCTCACACTGAACGCTGCAGTCGCGCACGTCGCCTGGCTCGCAAGCGTGCGTCGTGGCTTCGCTGGGGCGCGAGCACTTGCCGTTGCTGAAGACGAAGCCCTGCGGGCACGAGTTTGCGTCGGAATCCGTGGCGACGGCGGCGTTCCTGCCCTCGCTGGCGCTGGCGGCGGCGGTCTTCGCTCCGGCCTGCTCGCCCTCCTCCAGGCGCACGAGCTCGAGACGGATCAAGGCGCCGCACTGCGCCGGAGGCGTGTTCGACTCGGGGGTCGCGTTACGGCACGCGTCGAGCAAACCGTCGGTGGACTGCACCCGCTTGTCGCTCGACACGCTCGCCCCTGCGCTCGCGCCGAAGACCTCCGCCACGGAGCGCGCCTGGCCCTTGGCGCCGGTGCGCATGGCAAACGCGCCGATCGTCGCGCCGCGCACGAAGTGAGTCGCGGCCGCGCAATCGCCCTTCAAGTCCTGCTTGGTCGCCGTAGCCCAAGTCGTCTTGCGCTTGCCGACCATCACGATCGCCACGTCGAGCGCCTGTGACCGTCCGAGCTCGGCCCCGAGCTTGGCCACGATGCCGAGGCCCTCCGCGGGCAGGTTGGCCTTGATCTCGTCGGCGCTGAGCAGCTGGACGATCTGCTCCTTGGTGTTGACGCCGATGAAGCCGTACTTGCCGTCGAGGTGGCAGTCGCTCAGGAGCCGCAGGCCCTTGTCGTCGAAGCCGACGACCGCCACGCCCTCTTGCATCGCGACTTCCAGATCGCCGCGCATCTCCGGCTGCCAGTCGACGATCAGCGGCTGACCCTGCGCTTCGATCACGTAGACGCTCTGCGAGCCGCGCGCCTCCGCCGCCGTCTGATCCTTCGGCCTGACCGCGTCGCCCGTGGCAGCGGGACCACCACAAGAGCTGGCCAGACCCGCAACGAGCAGTGTCACGAGGTGACGGGCGCGCGAAAACGCTGTGATCATGAGCGCGTAAGCTACCGGTTCGGTGAGGGGGAACAAAGAGGGATCCTCGCTAACGGATCCTCAAAAGCGCGTCCGTGACGGCGTGGACGTCGGCGTTTTCGGTGCGGGAGATGAGCTCGATGGCGCAGCCGCAGGGGCCGCCCGGCACGATGATGCGCTCGGCCAGCAGCGCCACCCGCCGATCGAGGCTCTTGATGGAGCGCTCGCGACGCGCGTCGTCTTCCCCGGCGAGGCGCAGGGCCTCGTGCCAGGCCTCCTCGCGCGCGTTCGTGAGCGAAAACGTGATGATCGCCTCGTCGTTGCGCCCACCGACGCGATCGAGGACGTCGAGCAGGGGTGAGAAAGCGTCGATCGCCGCCTGCACGGGATCGAGCAAGCTGCCCAGGATCTTGTTGATGGCGAGGAAGTCGTGCTCGAGCTCTGGCAGCGACGCCCCCGGCGCGACCTCCTGCGCCACCACCGGCAGATCGAAGTTGATGTGTGCGTTCATGCCGAGCAAGAGGTGCTGCAGGATCATCACGCCGTCGCGCCGCACGTTGCCGAACGCCACTTGCCAGGCGCGGGGCGCGCTCTGCGTCGTGCGCCAGCCGTGGAACGCGGCCAGGTATCGGTTCGCGAACGCGGTGTCGAAGCGCTGCATGCGCTCGTCGTCGGCGAACATGCCCGTTCCGAGCCCGGAACGAACGCGCACGGTCACGGCGCGGTAGAGCGCCGCAAAGAAGGCGAGCGGGCTCCGCGTCTCGCGCTGGTCGGCAATGATCCCGTCGAGCAGAACGATGACTTCGTCGATATTGCTGGCTTGCATGGATGTCCCCTTTCCAAGGCTCGGAGCTCCGCCGCTCCGTCGGTCACGGTAGTGACGAACGGGCATCCAGTGCAAGCGGGCGTGCGAACTACGCCGTACAGAGCGCGCGATAGCGCCGCACTGTTTCGGCCATGCCGAGCTCGAGCGCGTCGGCGATCAGTGCGTGGCCGATCGAGACCTCGTCGACGCCGGGCACCACCTTCAGGAACTGGCCGAGATTGTCCAGGTTGAGGTCGTGGCCGGCGTTGACACCCAGGCCCGCTTCACGCGCGGCGCGGGCGGCGGCAGCGTAGCTCGCGACCACCTCGTCACGGCGCTCGGTCAGCGCGGCGGCCGCGTACGGCTCGGTGTAGAGCTCGACGCGGTCGGCGCCGAGCTCGCGCGCCATGGGCATGAGCGAAGCGATCGGATCCATGAACAGGCTGACGCGCGCACCGGCGGCCCGCAGCTCCTGGATGCTCTGGCCGAGCGCCTGGCGCGAGCTGCGGTCGAGCTCGGCGAGGTTCCAGCCGTGGTTGCTGGTGAACGCCTCACGCGCATCGGGCACCAGCGTGGCCTGGTGGGGGCGCACGCGCAGGCAGTGCTCCACCAGGCCGTGAAACGGGTTGCCCTCGATGTTGTACTCGGCCCGCGGGTAGCGCTTGAGCAGCGCGGCGAGCTCGTCGACGTCACCCGGACGGATGTGGCGCTGGTCGGGCCGCGGGTGCACCGTGATGCCGTCGGCGCCCGCTTCGAGCGCGATGGTCGACAGCCGGACGACGTTCGGGATCTCGAGCGCCCTGGTGTTTCGCAGGTGCGCCACCTTGTTCACGTTCACCGAGAGCTTGGTCACGACGGACCGCGCAGTACCACCGGCCGAACCCCAACGCCAGCGCGAGGAGGCTCAGCGAGCGATCTCAGCCGAGCCGGCAATCTGCGCCGGGGCGAGGCGCTCGTTCGTCCGGGCGGCGCGGGTCACGGCCTGAACCGCCGCGACGACCAGGTCAGGCCGCTCTGCGGGGATTACGTGCCCGCTCTTTGGGGCCAGCAAATGCAAGCTGTTTCCGGACAGCGGGGTGAGCTTGGCGTGCATCTCGCGACGTGTGGCGAGATCGTTCTCGTTGCGCTCCGCGGTCATGATCACCAGCGGCGCGCCGCGCAGGGCCTGCCCGGACCCCGCGAGCCCCGAGTAGCTCGCCAGCAAGCTGGTTCGCTCGAGCCCTTCGAGTCTGCGGACGTTGCTCCAGAACTCGCCCTGCCGCTCCGGCGGGATCGTCGAAAGGACGCGGGCCTCCCACTCTTCGGTGACGGGGTCGAGCAAGACCATGCCGATCACCGCCGATTCATGCTTGCGCTGAAACCAGCGGGTGATGGCCGCGCCCATCGAATGACCCACGAGCACATACGGCGGCTGTTGGCCTGCTCGATTGAGCAATGCCCACAGCTCGTCCGCCATCTGATCGGGGGCGTGAGGCTGTGGGACGGGCCCACTCTTGCCGAGCCCGGCGCGATCGTACGCACACGCACGACTCGAACGAGCGAGCTCGGTTTGCGCTCGATCCCACACGCCGCCGTCGAGGCCGAGACCTGACTCGAACAGGACCGTTGGGCTTCCCTCGCCACGACAATCGAGGAACAGGCCGACACCGCCAACGTCGACGGTCTTTCCGGAGCGCTCCGCGGGTTTCTTGGAGCAGGCACAGAGGGCGACGACCAGAGCTACGTTGATCCACCTGCGCATTCCGGGTGCCTACGGAAGGACGGCCGGCGACGCAAGCCGAAGCCCGCCGAACCTTTAGTTGACAGGAACGGCGCGCTGAATATCCTGGCTGGGCTCGTGCGTTCCTCGTTCTGCCTTTCGCTCCTCCTCGGGCTGCTTAGCAGCGCGGGAGAGGTGTGAAACGCCGCAGAACGTAGCCAAAACGTAGCGTTTCCCGAGTCTCTCCCGCAGCCAACGCCGGAGAGAGCGCTGCTGCGTCGTGACCTCTTCGGCTTTCCCCGAACCCGAACCGAGGTCCCGATGTCGTTCAATCGAAAGCGTTATCAAGCTCCCGACCGTGTCCACCTGCCGGACCGAACCTGGCCCGACCGTGCGCTCACCAGCGCGCCCACGTGGTGCTCGGTCGATCTGCGCGACGGCAACCAGGCGCTGCCCGATCCGATGGGGCACGCCCGCAAGCGCGCGCTGCTGGAGCTCCTGATCAAGGTCGGCTTCAAGCAGATCGAGCTCGGCTTTCCCGGCGCCTCGCAGACGGACTTCGATTTCATTCGCTGGGCGTTGACGAGCGGCGCGCTGCCGGCCGACGTGGTCCCGCAGGTCATCACCCAGGCGCGCGAAGCGCTGATCAGCCGCACCTTCGAGTCGCTCGCCGGCGCCGAGCGCGCCATCGTGCACCTGTACAACTCGACCAGCGAGCTCCAGCGCCGCGTCGTCTTCGGCAAATCCAGGCGCGAGATCCTGGAGCTGGCAGTGCAGGGGACGCTGTGGGTGAAGCGCGAGGCGGCGAAGATGCCGGAGACTCGGATCATCTTTCAGTACTCGCCGGAGAGCTTCACCGGAACCGAGCTCGAGTACGCGCTCGAGGTCTGCGACGCCGTGGTGGAGGCCTGGGATGCCGGCCCCGAGCGCCCGATGATCCTGAACCTGCCCACCACGGTGGAGACGACGACACCGAACGTCTTCGCCGATCGCATCGAGTGGTTCGAACGCCGGCGCAAGCGGCGCGAGCACGTGACGCTCAGCGTGCACACGCACAACGACCGCGGAACCGGCGTCGCCAGCGCGGAGCTCGCGATGCTGGCCGGCGCGACGCGCGTCGAAGGCACCCTGCTGGGCAACGGTGAGCGCTCGGGCAACGTCGACATCGTCACGCTGGCCATGAACCTGTACTCACACGGCGTGGATCCGCAGCTGTGCTTCGCCGATCTGCCGGAGGTCGTGCGCGTGGTCGAGGCGAGCACGCGCCTGCCGGTTCACCCGCGTCACCCCTACGCCGGCGAGCTCGTGTTCACGGCCTTCAGCGGCAGCCACCAGGACGCCATTCACAAGGGCATGCGGCACATGGAGCAGAGCGACGGCTCGCGCTACGAGGTGCCGTACCTGCCGATCGATCCCGCCGACGTCGGGCGCGCCTACGAGCCGGTGATCCGCATCAACAGCCAGTCCGGCAAGAGCGGCGTGGCGCACGTGCTGGAGCGTGACCACGGCTACCGCGTGCCGCGGGCGCTCGCCATCGAGCTGAGCCAGGCCGTGCAGCAGGTCGCCGACCAGCGCGGCGAGGAGCTCGGGCCGGGGGAGATCGGCGCCCTGTTCGAGCGCCACTACCTCGACGCTGCGGGCCCCTGCGTCCTCGAGAGTGCGGGCATCGAGCGTCACCCTGACGGCAACGAGTGCGCGGTGGTGGCGCGCATTGCCGTCGCCGGCAGACCGCAAGAAGTGCGCGGCAGCGGTAACGGCCCGGTCGAGGCCTTCGTCGCGGCCCTGTCCACACTCGGCGGCTCGGCGTTCGAGCTCGTCGACTACACGGAGCACGCCGCTGGCGCGGGTGCCGGCGCCAGCGCCGTCGCCTACGTCGCGCTGCGCAGCGACGGCATCGAGCGCTACGGCGTCGGTCGTCACGACGACGTCGCGCTCGCCGCGCTCCGCGCAGTGGTCAGCGCTTGCAACCGCATGTCTCTGGCGATCGCGACTGCAAGGATTGCCGCGGCGGACAAGCCCAGTCCCACTGCTCGCTTGATGGGTTGAGTCATCGGGCTCGTGACTGTCACCGGCGCGTCGAGGCGCTGCGGAAACTCTCTCGTGGGGCGGCATCTCGATGCTGCCGCCGGGCCACGGCTGCGCAGTGCATCGGCCATGCCAGAGTGCGGAGACCTGGGCTTCGTGCTCGGGCGTTTCCTGACCTTGCCGTGGCCGTCGGTGCCCGCTAGCCCTGGCACCTTGCCTCCCGGACGTGGTGACGCCCTCCCCGTTGAAGCCCTGCGCGACCTGCTCGGCATCGTGCGCTCGCTCTATGCCGCCGGCCTCGAGAACAAAGGCCACCCCATCGAGCTCGAAACGTTGCGGCATATCGGGACCGAGCTCGCCTCTGCGCTGACGCTGGCGACGACTTGCGAGCCCATGAGCCTCGGCCACGTTTCCGCGTGGAACCGGGCGGAGCGGGCGACGAAGATGCTCTGCGAGCTCGTCGCGGAGTCGATGCCGCTCAGGCCGTTGCTCGATACCGCCGTCGCGCGCGCGATGACGCCGGTGAAGGAGCCGACGCCAGGCGGCCCGACGCGGGACGAGAAGCGGGACGCGCGCCGGCGGCGGGGCTAGCCCGTCTGAGGCAGCTTCCATTCCTGGCCGCTGCTTGGGTCGACCAGGGTGGTTTCGTTCTTGTAGACGCGCGCGGTGCGGTGGAGTGCGCGCAGGGCGCTCACGAGTGGCATCGACTGATAGCGTTCGGGCCAGCGAGCGAGCAGCACGGCGCGCACGGCCGGGGCGTGGCGCGAGCTCATGGCGGGGAAGATGTGATGCTCGACGTGAAAACCGAAGCGCAGCGTCAGAAACTCGACCCAGCCCGGTACCGTGACGCTGAGCGTGTTGATCAGCGGATCATTGACGTCGCAGAGCGGACTGAGGCTGTGGTTCGTGAGAATAAACGCCATCACGATGGCGTTGGCGACCAGCAGCGGCAGCACGAAGATCAGCACGAACGACTGCGGGCCCGCGCACACCGCGACGGCGGCCCAGCAGGCGACGCCGAGCAGCGTTTCGGCGATGGCCAGTCGGTGCTCGGCCCGGGAGAGGAGCCCCAGTTTTCGCGCCCGCAGCAGCATGTGCAGGCTCTGCACCGAAAAGCCGACGATCAGACTGAAGAGCCCCGTCCAGCGCCGGCGGCCTGGCGAAACGTGATCCGCGATGCGCAGGCTGAGGTGGCGTTCGTATTCGCGCAGGGTCGGGTAGGCGTCCGGATCCGCGCCAGCATGATTAGCGTGACCGTGGTGCACGCGGTTGTGCCAGGCGATCCAGAGGCGCGGCGAGACCACGAAGGGCAGAAACCCGAGCCAGCCCACGACGCGTCGCAGCAAGCGGCCGCGCACGACCGCGCCGTGCAGTGCTTCGTGGCCCAGAAACGTGAGGCCCGCGAAGCTCGCGCCGATCACCAGTGAGAGCGCGAGGGCGAAGGGCCAAGGAACCCAGCCGGCGGAGATGGCGGCCCCTGCTCCGGCGATGACGGCGGCGTGCAGCGGCAGCCAGAGCAGCCGTGAACGGGCAGGTTGGAACGCGCCCGCGGCAAGCTCTGGCTTGATCTCGCGCGCGTACGCAGAGACCTGCAGCGGCAGCAAGGAGTACTGAAGGTCGAGCTCGTGAACCTCGAGAAGGAGATCGCCGATGCGACGGCGGCTGATGGGCGGCAAAACAACGCCGTAGCAGAGCGCCGACGGGAGTACGCTGAGATCTTCGATCTTTTCGCTCGCGAGCAGAGGGTCCTCGAGGACCTTTACGCCCCGCTCCGCGAGCAACTCGCCATTAGCGAGGCTGGGCAGCGCCAGCTGGAATTCTACGTGCGGCGCAAGATCGACGTCTCAGCCTGGGTTGCGCGTGGCGAAGGGTTGCTCGATCTGCGCAAGACCGGTGCGTTTCAGCTCGAAGAAGCCTCCCGTTCCTTGCAGGAAACGTGGAGCGTCGGCAATTCCGCGGACGTAGCTCCAGCCATGGAATCCTTCATCAATGCCAATAGGCGCACACTGGCGGGGGCGAGGCGACCGACGACCCGTGTCCAGGACATAGGTGACTGGCTGTTCTCCACCGATCACGTCCGCCTGACGTACGGCCTTCGGTACGAAGGTGTCGAGCTCTCGAAGCTCTCGCCCGGCATGCGCGGCATCGTGCTGCTCATGTTATACCTCGCCATCGATCTGTGGGACCGGAGGCCGCTCATCGTCGACCAGCCCGAGGAGAACCTGGATCCACAGTCGGTCTACGAGGATCTTGTTCGCTACTTCCGCGCCGCTAAGCGCCGTCGTCAGGTCATCCTGGTGACGCACAACCCGAACCTGGTCGTGAACACCGACGCCGACCAAGTCATCGTTGCCGCGTCGGAGCGAACCGGTCCGGGCCTTCCGCTGATCACCTACGAGAGCGGCGGCCTCGAGAGCGACCGAGTCCGAAAGGCCGTCTGCCGGGTGCTCGAAGGCGGCGAACGGGCCTTTCGCGAACGCGAACGTCGCTATGACCTTCCTCGCGATCCGCGAGCAGCGCGCGCTTAGTGACTTGTCGGCTTGGTCCGGCCGGTTGCCCGCCGGACGCTCCTGCTGCATTTGTGCTAGAGCGCCTGTATGGCCACGTTCGACGTGCTTCTCACCGAAGACGGACACCCCATCCTGACTGAGGATGGGGTCGAACTGACGGTCGAAGGCATCGGCCACTTGCTCGTCCAGGCCATCGTAACGCCGATCGGCGCAGCCTATGACGGGAACGTGGTCGAGCTCGTTGGACCGGTGTGGCGAGCAATTCTGGATGAGCTCGACCGTGACCCGAGCCTACGGTTTCAGATCGGATCCCGCAAGTGGGAGGAAATGATTGCAGCCGCGTACGACGCCGCCGGCTACAGAGACGTGGTGTTGACCCCCGCCAGCAATGATCACGGTTACGACGTGCGGGCAACGAGCGTCGGCCGGTTTCCCTCGCGTCTGATCGTTTCAGTCAAGGCCCTCGGTGAGGACAAGAAGGTCCCTTACGACGACATTCGCGCTCTCGGCCATGTGATCAGCGCTGACCATGCCGCAAGCACCGGCGTGCTAACGACGACAGGGAAGTTCCCGCCCAATGTCTCCAAGGATCCCCTTCTTGCTCCCTACTTTCCCACGCGCATCCGCCTGATCGATGGCGAAGAACTCATCGAATGGTTGCGAGAACTTCGGAAGGCCCACTGACTGTCGCAGTGCCTCACCGAGTCGTCGCGGAGAACGACCGCCTCCAGTTCATCTTGGCGGGGAGAGATGTCGAGTTGTCGAGTAGCCGGGCTGCCCGCCCAACCGTCGGCGTGGACTTCGGCGTCCCAGCCTGCGGGGCAGTGAGTCACTTGCGAACCATGCCGTCCCTGCACGACACTGGTCCCCGCATGCCCAAAGCCGACAAACGCATTGAAGCCCGTGTTCAACAGTTCGCAAACCAGCTCGTCTCCCTGATCCGACAGTCCGTGCTCGAGGAACTCTCGGGCGCGGTGGGTGGACGCTCCAAGCGCAAGAAGCGAGAGGCCGTCTCGATTGATGCCCGTGCCGGTGGTCGTAGTGCTCGCGGACGGGGACGACAGGTCGCCTCTACTGCGAGAGCCAAAGGGGCCAAGCGCTCGACCGACGAGCTCGAGCGACTCACCGGGGAGCTCGACGCCTACGTGCGGCAGAACCCCGGGCAGCGCATCGAGCAAATCGGGAAGGCCATCGGCGTGGCAACGAAGGAGCTCAGGCTGCCCGCTTTGAAGCTGATCGAGGCCGGGAAGCTGAAGACCAAGGGGCAGAAGCGGGCGACGCAGTACCTGCCCCGATGACCACCGCCGAATCCCGACACGACAACGGTCGCTGGAGCTCACTCGTGGGCCCGGTTCAATCTGACCCACGCGCCTGTCGTGCCAATAGGCCAGCTCTCAGCGACGCGCAGATCCGAAGCGAAACGAAGTTGAGAACTATTGCGAGGATCGCTGCAGTCCAACCTGATCCCAATGCGTCAACGAGCGGCGCCTTCGACCACAAGCCCGGGCGAAGCCGCTCGATGAGTGCCCAAGCTGCGAGAGGCATGAACGGCGCTAGGCGCCAGGTCCAGTACGAGAGCCAGTCCACCAAGTAGTCCCACAGAGGGCGCCAAGCCGTAGCCACAGCTAGCTCGGCCGTTGACGTCGCCTCTCGAGCTTTCCGAAGTCCGGCATCAAGACTCACGCCGAAGGCGACGGCCGCGGCCAATAGAGGCAGGCCTCGCACCAAGACGCGGGGCTCTGCGCTCAAGAAGAACATCGCGATCGCAGTCGCGAGACTGACCATCGATGACAGAACGGGGAACAACCATTCCCACGGCTTGGGATACTTGCGGAGCGCCATGGGTAGACCGATAGACAACGCCGCGGCAGCGATCATAACCCACCACCACGGGGGCACCGACGCGATGATTCCGTATGCGCCGAGGACCACCAACACCACCAACGCGCCTGCGATGAGTGTCTCCTGAAACCACTGCGAGAAAAGGATCAGCCCGATCACAGTGATGACGACGGCTTCCGCTTGTCCCAGCATGTTTCCCTTGCCTCAGGCCCCAGTGTCCTTTGCCTTGGCGAGGTACCGGAACATCGTCCTCGCGTCGATCCCGAGCGCGCGCGCTGCTTGCGTGCGATTGCCGTCGAAGTGCGCCAGGACTCTCCTCACGTACGTCATCCGGAACTCGTCCACCGCGTCGTTCAGCGACTGAACGACGAACGAGTCGTGGAAGCCGAGGTCTTCTGGCTCGATTATGGTTTGTTGGCCGAGAAGGACCGCGCGTCGGATGACGGAATCGAGCTCGGAGAGATTTCCGGGCCAGGAATGCGCCGAGAGCGCACGTCGGGCCGCGCCGGAGAGCTCCGATGCGCTGCGACCAAGTTCAGCCGCAGCCCGCG
The DNA here is from genome assembly GCA_035539475.1 of Polyangiaceae bacterium. Lineage (GTDB taxonomy): Bacteria > Myxococcota_A > Polyangia > Polyangiales > Polyangiaceae > PMG-095. The sequence goes on along the minus strand of DATLIL010000823.1, from coordinate 4,411 downwards.
CAACGAAGACATCTGCCCAGCTGAGAATGTCGTCGTTCCGATCTCGGAGTGGCGGAAGCGATACCCGCGTCGCATCAATCAGCGCGGACAGCTCGGGTGTGATGGCATTCTCGTCCAAGCTGCTCGTCGCCACGATGAGCGTCCGACGCTCGCGGATGAGGCCGGCGATCTCAGTCTGGCCGCGCTCGCCGAGTAGGTGCAGGTGATGCAGCACGAGAACCGAGGCATCCGTACGCCCGATCCGCGCCTCGTCGGGCAGCCCATCAACCACGCTCACCACGTTTATCGGAAGTTGACCTCGGGCACGGATGGTCGCAAGCGCCTGGGCCAGCGTCCGCCTGCCAGTGCCGATTTCACCCGAAATGAGGATTGGTAGATCCGATGCCGCAAGCCGTGAGGCAACAGACCGAACCTTCGAGACGTCGTCGGACTCAACGAATGGCGGGGCGCCGGGAAGGATCTTGCTGCGTCTCCTTCCGACCGACCGCGAGCTCCAGCAGGCGCTCATAGAGCCGTACCATCGCCAGCGTGTCGCGCCCACAATACCTGAGAAGCTGCTCCCGAAGAACCGCTCGCTCGCTCGGATCCATGTCCGCGCTTCGGAGCAGCAGCTGCTCGAGCGCCGCGGACGCAGTGCCGCCACCCTGGATCTCGAGATCTTGGTACCCGAGCCCGGGAACCAGCGCTGGCAAGATCGCCTTCAGACTGAAACTGCCGCCGAAGTCGGGGTGGTAGACGTGGTCTCGGACGATCGGCAAGAGATCGTGGATCCGTTTGGCGAGCCGGCGTAGCTCTCGAGTCCGATCGGGCAGAGCCTCGGCCACGTCCTTGATGCAGCGGATCTCGAACGGCGCGTTATAGCAGACGATCGTCCTGGCACCGTCACAGGCACTCGCGAGTGCTTCCACGAAGTCGCGGCGAGGGTCGCCAGCGCCGTCGGCTAGCCATTCATGGTGCGCCAGCTTCGCGTCTTGGAGCACGTGGCAGCTCAGCTGCACCGGCACCTGATCATAGGGCCGACATCCGGGCCAGACCGGCACCGCGGGCGCTACGGTCTCGAAGTCCAGGAACGCGATCGGTTCCTTCAGCTTGGCGAGCGCGCGACGGAGGCCCTGCTCGACCACCACTTCGCCGGCCTTGACGCTTCGGATCTGTCGTTTCGCAGGTCCGGAAGCTCGGAAGCGCTTGGGCAGGTCATGCAGCGTCTCGTACCCGTCCGCCACGAGCCGTTCGACCTTCTTCGTCCGGATCCGGTAGAGCGTGCTGACATGGTGCTTGGGCTGCTCGGGCCAGCAGCGACTCTGGAACGGGCACTGATAGGGGTCGTTGCAGTGGGCTCCGATGGCGACGTTCGGCAAGGGTTCGGCGAGCATGCGCTGCATTCGATCGAGCTCGCGCGGGACGAGACGCACCAACCTCTTGGCCAGCGCGGTCACGTCTTCGCGGACGAACAAGTTCGACAGGTCAGGATGCCGGCACTGCCGGTTCAAGTGCATGATCTCGAGTCGCGTCACTCCGAGCCCCGCAGCGCTGATCACGTGGGCCTGCAGCGCCACGTCTGGCAGGTGCTGCTCCTTGACGCGGGTGGTCGATTTCACCTCTGTGACGATGAACCCGGCTCGGTGTCGCTCGAGAATGTCGACGGACACGAACACGCCGGCGACGGCCACGCTCGCTTCGTAAATGACTGGCGCGCCCTGATCGATGGCTAGCTCCGTCGCAGCGATGCGGTCGGGAATGTCGAGGTTCTGGTCGATCAGCACGCCGCCGGGCACGTACTCGCGTGCGAGCTCGCCGACGCGGATGCCGCGGTCGAGCACGACGTGGTCGTCGTCGCCGCCATCGAGCTCGGTCGCGTCGGGCTCGTGGACAGTCCACCACAAGAGCTTCGGGCATTGCAGCCCGAGCATGAAGCGGGACTTCGAGAGCCCGCGGAGCGCTGGATCGGTCGGCACCAGGCCAATCCTACGCCGGTCCGAGATGCGAGCTGTGCCGAGGAACGTCCTACCTGGGCAAGCCCCGCACGGCCTCTCGTGACACCCTACCGAAATGGCCCGCCACCGGAGGTCACGGTGACCAGGAAGACCCTCAATGTTCCGACGGGAGATCGGCGCATGGCCAATCTCGTGCGCATCGGCGTCGGCGAGGGGTTCGCCACGTACACCGGCACCTTCGAAGGCGAGCCGGCGTTCATCGCGGACTGCGGCACGTTGGCCAGGATGTTCGACGACGACAAGATCCCCGAGCCGATCACCCTGGAGGTCTTCGATACCGAAGCGGCTCGGGACGAGTACATCGAGGAGCTCCGCCGGACCAGACCACAGGAGCTTGGATACAGCCGTCCACGCATTCTGGGAGAGGACGGCTGAACCTGCCGGAGCGCGAGCCGGTCGCGCGCGACGGGCGGCGTCCCGCCGGCACGAAAGATGAACAGGGATTCACGCGCGGCCGCGAGTCACTATGGTAACTTGCAACCAGCTCCGCCACCGCATCCCCCTGCGGCATGGGAGTCGGCTCACCACCCACTGGCCGCCTCCCGGCGGGGTGATTGCTGGGATCGCGATCACCTCGAGCTCGGCGGCTGCTCGTCCGGGGCGACCTCTCGCGGTCTTCGGTTGCGTTCTCGCCGCCAGTACACGCAGAGCCCTGCGCGTTCGAGCTCGGCGCCGAGCATCGCGTCGTCGGGCTTGTCGCGCACCAGTCGCGGCGCGTACACACCGGAAGCGATCAGCCGCACGAGATCGGCCCAGCTTCCGCAGGTCGTGACCCGCCGCACGAGGTCGTCGAGCTCCGTCGACTCCATCACCTTCCACAAAACGAATCGAGCGCCACACTCGGGCCGGGGGGGGGGACGGCCGCGTAGGGTAGCGCTCGAGGGTGATTACCGACGCGTTGGGTGCCGGCGTCAACAGTTTGCTGCGCTCGCTTGTTCGAGGCGAAAAACCGGGGATCGACAACGACGGCGGGCCCCGGGCGGGCCGGGTGCACCCTACTTGCCTGAGGGGTGGCGGCTCGCCCACTGAACACGCGGCAACCATTCCAGCGCCGCCGTGAGCTCGACGAAGAGGCCCTCGGAGAAAGCCAGCTCGACCATCCGCCGGGGGTCGCGCTGCAGCATGATCGAGAGCTCGATCGCCGCCGTCGCGCGCTCTGTACCCGTTTTCTTGAGGACTGCGTTCACTGCCGCACGCGTGGCTTCGAGCATGGCCTGTTGCATCGGCTGTCCTCCTCGACGCGCACACTAGCAGACTGCCGGCTCGACGGATAGGCCGGCTGCTGCGTCCGGCTGTATGATCTACGCGCTATGCAACTGGTGACGGCGGCAAGTTCTGGTGGCGACGGCGGCACGCCCGAACCTGCGCTTTGGAAGTCCGAGCCCCGACTTGGGGTTCACGCCATCGTGTCCCCGGTCGGGCCGAGTACCGCCTGTGCGACCTTCGTCCTGGAACAAGTCTTTGATGGGCTGGCCGGGGATCCGCAGCGGCTCGTCACAGCGCCGAGCGAGACCGTGCGTGAGGTTATTCTGGCCGCCGACGCAGCTTGGCAACGTGTGGTGTCGACGTCGAAGGACCTCCGTGGCCTCGGAGCAGCATTCGCGATGATCGTCTTGCGGAGCGATGGCGTGACCGTGGCGCATCTTGGGGACTGCCGTGTTTGCCAAGTGCGCGGTGCCCGGCTTGTTCGGCGCACACACGATCATGTTCAGGACGCTATCAGCACGATCCAGGGGAAGCGATGCCGCGTCGTTACGCGAGGCTTCGCGATGAGCTCAAACCCAGAGGTCGTCGGCTGGTCGTGCGAGCCGAACGACGTCTTCGTGCTCACTTCCGAGGTTCACGACAGGATTTCCGACGAGCAGATGGTCGAGACGGTGGCCGCCGCGCGCGATGCGGGCGCAGCGGCGTCGAGACTCGTCGCGCTCGCTGCAGCAGCCGGTGGCGCCGACTGGATCACCGCACTGGTCGCTCACGTGACGTGAAGGCGGTCGCTTTTCTCGCGGAAACTCGAACACGGAAGGCGGGTCTAGTTGTAGGGTCGGCGCGCCCCGTTGCCGGAGATCAGGCGTTGCACGAGCGCCATGAGCAAGGGATCCGTTTCGATTCGATCGCGGATCAGCGCCTTCACGTACAGGTAGTCATCGTCCGGCAGCAGGCACTGCAAGCGGGCCATCGCTGCTTCGACTTTGATGTCCAGGTATTCGGCGGCGGTGATTTCGCCCAGCTTGAGCCGGTGCAGTGCCTCGCTGGGCGGCTCTTCGGTGGCCGGGAGCTCGCCGCGGCGCTCGAGGCGAAGTCTCTCGTCCCGCTCGATCATGCGCTGGCAGGTCTCGCTCAGAAGGGCGATCAGCTGATCGAGCACGTCGGTCTTCATGGTGTCGCTCGGGGCCATCAGTCCATCCTGTAGGGAACGT